>NZ_CBFIHX010000143.1:0-7173 GCF_965662505.1 Pseudomaricurvus sp.
TTGCGATCCTTGTCGGCAGAGCAGTTTGTGCAGCAAATTCTGGTGGACGGCCTGGGTGTGAAGCATCTGATTGTTGGCGATGATTTCCGTTTTGGCATGGATCGCAGTGGCGGTTACGGCTATCTCTGCAAAGCCGGTCAAACTCACGGTTTTGAGGTGAGTGATACCGACACCTTCGAGGTGGATGGTGAGCGGGTCAGCAGTACTCGCATTCGCCGTGAGCTGGAACAGGCGAATTTTGACAAGGCCGCTGAGTTATTAGGTAAGCCTTATACCATCAGTGGGCACGTTGGTTACGGTCAGCAGTTGGGGCGTACTCTGGGTGTGCCCACCGCCAATGTGCATTTGCATCGCTATCGTTCGCCGTTGCAGGGCGTATTTGCGGTTCGCGCGGCTTTGGCTGATGGACGTGTCTGCAATGGTGTTGCCAATGTGGGCGTACGACCCACCATTGGCGAGAAGATCAAGCCGATACTGGAAGTCCATCTGCTTGATTTTAAAGACTCGCTGTATGGCGAGGTTATGACTGTAGAGTTTTTGCACAAGCTGCGTGACGAGCAAAAGTTTGACTCGCTGGAATTGCTGAAAGCGCAAATATACCGGGACATTGACGAAGCGAAGATGTATTTCGCTGGCGAATCTGTTTCCTGATCAGAAATAAATAGATGGCTGGCTTATGTTCAGCCAAATGAATATCAAACGACAGTTGTTGGAAATATGACCGATTACAAACCGACGTTAAATCTCCCGAAAACAGGGTTCGCCATGAAAGCCAATCTGGCGCAGCGCGAGCCTGGCATGCTGAAGAAATGGCAGGATGGAAAACTGTATGAGTCCATTCGTGCTGCCCGTGCCGGTCGGGATCAGTTTATTCTTCACGATGGCCCTCCTTACGCCAACGGTGATATTCACATCGGTCACTCGGTCAACAAAATTCTGAAAGATATCATCATCAAGTCAAAAACCATGAGCGGCTTTGACGCCCCTTATGTGCCTGGCTGGGATTGTCACGGTCTGCCGATTGAGCATAATGTTGAAAAGAAAGTCGGTAAAGCCGGTGCCAAAGTCGATTTCAAAACGTTTCGCCAGAAATGTCGCGACTACGCGGCGCGTCAGGTGGAAGGCCAGAAAAAAGACTTCGTTCGTCTCGGTATTCTGGGTGAGTGGGACAATCCTTATCTGACCATGGATTACGGCTTTGAAGCCGATATTATTCGGGCGCTCGGCCAGATCGTCGAGAACGGCCACCTGCGCAAAGGGTTCAAGCCAGTCTACTGGAGTGTGGTAGGCGGATCTGCGTTGGCCGAAGCGGAAGTGGAGTATCAGGACAAGGTGTCCAGCTCCATTGATGTGCGCTACAAGGTGGCGGATCTGGATGTGCTCTCTCAAGCGATTCCTGAGCTGAGCGGCGATGGTGATGTGTCGGTGGTGATCTGGACGACCACCCCCTGGACTTTGCCTTCCAGTCAGGCGGTAAGTCTGAATGCCGATCTGGATTATGTGGTGGTGCAAGCGGGCAATGAGCGTCTGCTGATGGCTGAAGCCCTGTACGAATCTGTTTTGTCTCGCGCCGGTATCGAAGATTACCGTGTGGTGGGACGTGTTCAGGGGCAGGCACTGGAAAGCCTGGCGTTGCAGCATCCGTTTTATGATAAGCAGGTGCCCGTGCTCTTGGGCGATCACGTGACCACGGATGCCGGTACCGGCTGTGTTCATACGGCTCCGGATCACGGTGTAGACGATTTTAATGTGGGTGCCAAGTACGGCATCGGCACACTGAATTATGTGGATGACAATGGCGTGTACCGTGATGGCGTGGAGCTGTTCGCCGGTGAGCACGTCTATAAAGTCGATGAAAAAATTCTGGCAACGTTGGAAGAGCATGGCGCACAGCTGTATCAAACCAAGCTGACGCACAGCTACCCGCATTGCTGGCGGACTAAAACGCCGCTGATTTATCGCGCCACGCCGCAGTGGTTTGTCAGTATGACCAAGAATAATCTGCTGGGCGATGTGAAAAAAGCCGTCGACGGCGTGCAGTGGATTCCCGATTGGGGTCGCGCGCGCATCGACAGCATGCTGGATTCCAGTCCGGACTGGTGTATCTCCCGTCAGCGTACCTGGGGTGTACCTATTGCACTGTTTGTCCATAAAGAGTCTCAGGAGTTGCATCCAAAGACAGCTGAATTGATCGAAGCCGTTGCCAAGAAGGTCGAGCAGGAAGGGATGGACGCCTGGTTCGAGCTGGATGCTGCCGAGCTGCTGGGTGACGAAGCGGAAAACTACTCCAAAGTCACCGATACGCTGGATGTCTGGTTTGATTCTGGTGTGACTCACTATGCTGTTCTCAAGAAGCGCGATTACCTGCGTTTCCCGGCGGATCTGTATTTGGAAGGCTCGGATCAGCATCGCGGTTGGTTCCAGTCGTCTCTGAAAACATCCATGGCCATGAACGGCGTGCCGCCTTACAAGCAGGTGCTGACTCACGGATTTACGGTGGATGAGAAAGGCCACAAGATGTCCAAGTCACTGGGCAACGTGATGTCTCCACAGAAGGTGGTGAACGAGCTGGGTGCCGATGTGCTGCGCTTGTGGGTGTCTGCGACCGATTTCAGTGGAGAGATGAAGGTCTCTGACGAGATCCTGAAACGCACGGCTGATTCTTATCGTCGTATTCGCAACACAGCCCGTTTCCTGCTGTCTAACCTGAATGGTTTTGATCCGGCAACGGATGCCATGCAGCCTGAAGATATGCTGGCATTGGACCGCTACGCCATGGAGCGCGCAGCTCAGTTGCAGGAAGAAATTGTAGCGGCTTACAACAGTTACAACTTCCACAGTATTTATCAGAAGCTGCACAACTATTGTGTGGTGGATCTGGGTGGTTTCTATTTGGATATCATCAAAGATCGTCAGTACACCACCAAGTCCGACAGTGTGGCTCGTCGCTCTGCACAAACAGCGCTGTACCACATCATCGAGGCGTTCACTCGCTGGATCGCTCCGATCCTGAGTTTCACGGCGGATGAGTTGTGGGGCCAGATGCCTGGTGATCGTGCTGGCAATGTGTTTATTGCCGAGTGGTATGATCTGCCACGGCTGCCGAAAGATGTACCCATGACCGGTGAGTACTGGACCTTCATTGCTGAGGTAAAAGATGCGGTCAATAAAGTGATCGAATCCAAGCGTGGCGAAGGCGTCATCGGCGGCTCTTTGGAGGCGGATATCACCTTGTGCTGTGATGGTGAGTTGGCAGAGCAGCTCAATGCTTTGCAAGATGAACTGCGTTTTGTGCTGATTGCTTCCGCAGCGAAGGTGTCTGCGGCATCTGTTGAAGGTGCAGAAGCCACCGATGTGGAAGGGCTGTCAGTATTGATCACCAAAGCGGATGGCGAAAAGTGTGCGCGTTGCTGGCATGTGAGAGAGGATGTAGGTTCTCAACCTGAACATGAAGACATCTGTGGCCGTTGCGTCGAGAACGTTGCGGGCGACGGTGAACAGCGCCAATTTGCCTGATTAGGTTGCCTCTTCCAACATTTAAGAACACAAGATAGAACTTATGATGGTAAAAACATCGGTGTGGAAATGGTACGGTCTGGCAATTCTGGTGATCGCGCTGGATCAAATCAGTAAACATTGGGTCAGTGCGACGTTCACTTACGGTCAGCCGTGGGTGATTACCGACTTTTTCAACTTCACCTTGCTCCACAACAAGGGTGCCGCCTTCAGTTTTCTGAGTGATGCCGGAGGCTGGCAGCGTTGGTTCTTTGGTTTGATTGCCGGAGTTGTCAGTGTCGTATTGGTCGTGTGGATGGCGCGGGTAGAAACAGCTCAGCGCTGGATGTTAGTTGCTCTGGCGCTGGTGCTCGGTGGGGCGATTGGCAATCTGTATGATCGGGTTGTTCTCGGATACGTGGTGGACTTTATTGTTGTGCACTATCAGCACCACTACTGGCCCGCCTTTAATATTGCCGATAGCGCCATTTGCGTAGGCGCCGGTATGTTGATTGTTGATTCGTTCCGCTCACCTAAAAAGGATGAGTTGTCGGTCCAGTCAAATGATAAACAGATTTAAATGAAGTGTGAATATGACGAATATAGCCATAGATGAAGGCACAGAAGTAACTCTGCATTTTGCCCTGAAGTTGGAAAACGGCGATGTGATTGATTCCAATTTCAACAGCAAGCCAGCCACCTTTGTAGTTGGTGACGGTAACTTGCTGCCTGGTTTTGAGCGGGCATTGACTGGAATGGTTGCAGGTGACAAGAATACCTTCGTGATCAAACCGGAAGACGGCTTCGGTCAATCGAACCCAAACAATATGCAGGTCATGCCTCGCGATCAGTTTGATGACGAGGTAGAGTTGGTAGAGGGTTTAATGTTGTCGTTCGCGGATGCTCAAAAAGCCGAGCTGCCTGGCATTGTGGCTTCGTTCGACGATGAGACCGTTACTGTCGATTTCAATCACCCGCTGGCCGGGCGTGATATTCTGTTTGAAGTTGAGATTTTGGGGGTTTCCCCGGCGGTGACACATTAATCTCCGTCACAGATTAAACGAGGGATTGATTAAATATGACAGTACAGGATGTGCAAACAGAGGCCCGAATGGTATGGCTGCCGAAGTAGAGATTAACCTCGCCAACCCCCGCGGATTTTGCGCCGGGGTCGATCGTGCTATTGATATCGTCAATCGTGCACTGGACGTCTTTGGTGCGCCTATCTATGTGCGTCACGAAGTGGTTCACAATAAATTTGTCGTGGACAGCTTGCGCGATCGCGGAGCGGTTTTCGTCGAAGAGCTGGAAGAAGTGCCCGATGACGTCATCGTCATCTTCAGTGCTCACGGTGTTTCGCAAGCTGTACGCACAGAGGCGGATCGTCGCAGCCTGAAAGTGTTTGATGCGACCTGCCCGCTGGTGACCAAAGTCCATATGGAAGTCACTCGTTTCTCGCAGGAAGGAGCCGAGTGTGTTCTGATCGGACATCAGGGGCACCCCGAGGTAGAAGGCACCATGGGGCAGTACGACCACGCCCACGGCGGCGAAATCTATCTGGTGGAAAACGAGGCAGACGTCGCCAAGCTGGATGTCAAAAACCCGGATAAGCTGAGCTTTGTGACTCAGACCACCTTGTCCATGGACGATACCGCCAAGGTAATCGATGCGTTGCGAGAGCGTTTCCCCCAAATCGCCGGGCCGCGCAAAGACGATATTTGCTACGCCACCCAAAACCGTCAAGATGCCGTCAAGCAGCTGGCTCTTGAGAATGATTTGGTATTGGTAGTAGGTTCTCCTAATAGCTCCAACTCGAACCGTCTGAAAGAACTGGCTGAACGCTGCGGCGCCACCTCATATCTGATTGATGGTGCTGAAGACATACAGCCGGAATGGCTGCACGGTAAAAAAGCGGTAGGCATCACCGCGGGGGCTTCGGCGCCGGAAGTCCTGGTGCAAGCCGTGATCCAGCGCCTGAGAGACTGCGGTGCTACTCCAGCAGTGGAAGTGCATGGTATCGAAGAGAACGTTCGTTTCTCTCTACCGAAAGAGCTGCGGTAACCCCAAAAGCCCCGAAATTCGCCCTTCCTGAAAAATGTGACCAATATCACAAGGCTGCTTATTATAAGCAGCCTTTTTTATATAACCTCTCCGCTCGTCGGGTAAGATGAGCTTTTATCCCCTTGTGAGCGATTATTCGATGGTCGTTTGGTATATCTGACACTATGAAAAAGATAAATGTTGGTTTTACCCTGATTGAACTGATAGTCGTGATGGCGATTGCTGCAATTTTGTTGCTTGTTGCGGTGCCTTCTTATCAGAACATGATTGAAAAAAATAACGTGGAGTCAGCCCAGGAAGCTCTTGCCCGGAGTATAGCGTTGGCAAGACAAGAGGCTATAAGTCGCAATACCACCGTTTCTGTTTGCCGTAGTGCAGATGGCGCCAGTTGTGCAGCAGCGGGTGAGTGGAATCAAGGCTGGATTGTTTTTCTGGATAACGACAGCAGTGGTACCGCGGGTGTTGTGAATGCCGCTGAAGAAATCTTGCGTGTGTACCAGAGCATTCCTGCCAATTACGGTCTGCAAGGCAGTGCGGCATTTGTGCAGTTTGGTAATAAAGGCACAATTCAGCTTCCTGCTGCGGGTACGCCCACTTTTGAAGTGTGCTCACCATCCGATGATTATCTTCGGGGCATTATGCTGTTGCGCTCGGGAAGAGGCGTGACTTCAAGGCTGGATGCTTCTGGTGATTACTACATTCAAGTTGATAATAATGGCGACCCGGTTGCCATTTCCTGCTCTTAAGGAATCTGCGTATGAGCAAGTGCAAGCAAAGTGGTTTCGCGCTGCTGGAAGTGATGGTAGGGCTGTTTGTGTTGGGGGTTGGCTTGCTGGGCATGGCCAGTTTGCAGAACCAGGCCGTACGCTTAAATAACAGCGCCCACCTTTACAGCCAGGCCTCATATTTGGCCTCTGATATGGTCGAAAGAATAAGAGCGAATCGTCAAAAGAGAGATGACTACGATCTTTTCTTTAGTGACACTGTTACTGCAGCTACCGACTGTGGGGTCAGCCAGTGTACCTCTGAGCAGTTGAAAGAATGGGATCAGTCGCAGTGGCTCGCGGACTTGGCGGATCAGCTTCCTCAGGGGGACGGCGAGGTTGATATTGATGGTAACACGGTGACCGTTAAGGTTCGCTTCGATGATGATATGGGGGGGCAGTCTGCTGCTCAGTCTGCTCAGGCCAGTGTGAAGGATGGTCTGGTTCAATTGCAACTTGATAGTCAGATATAACAATTATGAATACATATTTTGCGCCGCCGTGCGCCCGCCAGCAGGGTTTGTCGTTGGTAGAGTTGCTGGTTTCTATGCTGGTTGTTTCCATTATTTTGGCTGGTGTTGTCCAGCTGTTGTTGGATAACCGTTCCAAGTTTCGTTTGAATAATGAAATTGCTTATATCCAGGAAAACGTCCGCTTTGCCATGGATGAGCTGGGCTATGAGCTCAAAATGGCAGGCTACAACGGCTGTGGTGCATCAGCCAACGTCGCTAACGTTGTCGATGGAACAGATACTTTTTATAACGGCTTTGGTGTCGAAGGTTGGGATGGCAGTGAGTCTCAGGCTAATTTCCCCTCTGCCTTTTCTGGTGATTTGTGGGCGTCGGGAAATGTG
>NZ_CBFIHX010000144.1:0-7118 GCF_965662505.1 Pseudomaricurvus sp.
AGAGAGCCGACGTTGCCTTCGGCTACAGAGCGCAGAACGCCTTCCTGCAGGCATTTCAGACTTTCAATCACCTGGCGGAACAGGATGCGGTCTTTCATGTCCTGGTTGGCAATGGTGACGTCGGGCTTGTGGTAGAGCTCGTAGAGTTTTGGCCAGATGGCTTTGCTGCCGTCTTCGGCGTACTCGTAGTAGCCACCGCCGTGGTAACGACCGCCGCGACTGAATTCGCTGATCAACTTTTCGCACACGTCGATGCTGACATGGCAATCGCTTTTACTGCCCAGTACACCCATGTCGCGGTGCGTTTCGGCGGCTTTGCGGGTCAGTTCCTGGCTGACTTCATCCTGAATGGTCAGAGGGCCGACAGGCATGCCGACCTGTTTGCCCATGGCATCAATCAGAACCGGATCAATACCTTCGGTCAGCAGGCGTGCGCCTTCATCCAGATAGGTAAAGAAAACACGTGAGGTGAAGAAACCCAGTGAATCATTCACCACGATAGCGGTCTTACGAATCTGACGGGTGTAGTCGAACGCTTTGGCCAGCGTTTCATCACTGGTTTTCTCACCGCAGATGATTTCTACCAATGGCATCTTGTCGACAGGGGAGAAAAAGTGGATGCCGATAAAGTTCTCGGGTTTGGCGCTGGCTTCGGCCAGTTGACTGATCGGCAAGGTAGAGGTGTTGCTGCCGTAAACACCGCCTTCGGCCAGATAAGCTTCGGCTTCTTTGGTGACGTTGTTTTTCAGTTCGATGTTTTCAAACACGGCTTCAATGATCAGATCGCAGCCTTGCAGGTCGGCGTAGTCGTTAGTGGCTTTGATCAGGCCCAGCAGTTTGGCTTTGTCGTCTTCGGTTTTACGACCGCGCTGAATTTGTTTATCCAGCAGCTTGGCGGTGTAGGCTTTACCTTTTTCAGCGGCTTCTACGCTGATGTCTTTCAGAACCACTTCGATACCGGCGGAGGCGGAACTGAACGCAATGCCCTGGCCCATCATGCCGGCACCCAGAATCCCGACTTTTTTCACCTTGGTAGGCTCAATGTCTTTCGGGCGGGCGGCGCCACCGTTGACGCTGTTCATTTGGAAGAAGCCGGAAGTGATGATGTTTTTGGCTTCCGCCGTGGTGTTCAGAAACGCAAAGCCGCGGGATTCGATGCGCAGGGCGGTATCGAAATTCACCGTCACAGTGTCACCGGCAACGGCCAGAATGCGCTCAGGAGCGGGCAGCAGACCGCGGGTTTTCTTGATGGTCATGGGGGGCGCCATCGACAGGATGTTCAGCACGGCCTGACTGGAGGCGTCACCACCGGGAATGGTGTGACCTTTAACATCCCAAGGTTGTGTCCAGGCGTCTGGATTGGCTTTGATCCAGGCTTTAGCACTGTCGACCAGTTTGTCTGCATCGTCCACCAGCTCGTTGATGTAGCCTACTTTGAGTGCTTTGGCTGCATTCAGGCGCGTGCCTTCCAGCAGGAAGGGCAGAGCTGTTTCGAGACCCAGCAGGTGGATGGAGCGCACGACACCGCCGCCGCCAGGCAGCAGGCCGAGAGTCACTTCGGGCAGGCCGATCTGTACTTTCGGGGAGTTCAGAGCCATGCGGTAGTTACACGCCAGGCAGATTTCCAGACCACCGCCCAGAGCGGCGCCATTGATGGCGGCAACCACGGGGACTTCCAGTTTTTCCAGACCGCGCAAGGGAGCCTTAATTTTGTCTTCCAGCATGCGGAACTGGGCTTCTTCTTCGCCTTTGGGGACTGAAGACAGCTCGCGCAAGTCGCCACCGGCAAAGAAGGTGCTTTTCGCGGATGCCAGAACCACACCGGTCAAGCCGCTTTCACTTTGCAGCTTGGTGACGGTGGCCTGCATGGCCTCGCGGTATTGGCTGTTCATCGCATTGACGGGGCCATCCATGTCCATGGTGATGGTGACAATGCCGTCAGCGTCTTTCTCGTAGATAAAACCGTGTATTTTCTCACTCATGATCTATTACCTTACTGATTCTGTCGTTTCTCTGTTGAGAGATAATTAAACGCGTTCGATGATGGTGGCGATGCCCATACCGCCGCCCACACACAGGGCGATCAAGGCGCGCTTCTTGTCCCGACGTTCAAGCTCGTCCAGCATGGTGCTGACCAGCATGGCACCGGTAGCGCCCAGAGGGTGACCCATAGCGATGGCGCCGCCGTTGACGTTGGTAACATCGTGAGAAATGTCCAGATCCTGCATAAAGCGCAGACCGATCGAGGCGAAAGCTTCGTTGATTTCGAACAGGTCAATGTCGGCGGTGGTCATACCGGCTTTGGCCAACACTTTCTTGGCAGCGGGTCCGGGGCCAGTCAGCATGATGGTCGGGTCGGTGGCCAGAACCGCGGTGGCGACAATGCGAGCGCGTGGCGTCAGGTTCAAATCCTTGCCGATTTTTTCACTGCCGATCAACACCGCTGAGGAGCCGTCCACAATACCGGACGAGTTGCCGGGTGTGTGCACGTGATTAATGGCGGGCAGCTGCGGGTATTTGCGCAGCATCATGTCATCAAAGCCCATATTGCCCATGGGCTCGAAAGAAGCGCGCAGCTTGCCCAGAATTTCCATAGTGGTGTTGGGTTTGATGAAGTCGTCTTTTTCCAAAATGGTGAGGCCGTTCAGATCCTTAACCGGCACCACGGAGCGGTCAAAGTAGCCGTTAGATTGGGCGTGAGCGGCGCGCTGCTGAGAGGCCAGAGCAAAGGCATCCACATCTTCACGGCCCCAACCACCGATAGTGGCGATGGTGTCTGCGCCAACACCCTGCGGCACAATGTTGTCGTGCAGAGTGACTTCAGGATCGAACATCCAGGCGCCGCCTGAGCTGCCCATGGGCACGCGGGACATGGATTCCACGCCGCCAGCGACCACCAGATCCTCCCAGCCGGAGGCGATCTTCATGGCAGCCATATTGACCGCTTCCAGACCGGATGCGCAGAAGCGGTCCAGTTGTACGCCGGGCACGCTTTCATCCCATCCTGCGAACTGGACAATGCTCTTGGCA
The DNA here is from genome assembly GCF_965662505.1 of Pseudomaricurvus sp. Lineage (NCBI taxonomy): Bacteria > Pseudomonadati > Pseudomonadota > Gammaproteobacteria > Cellvibrionales > Cellvibrionaceae > Pseudomaricurvus > Pseudomaricurvus sp. Next base: position 3,031 of record NZ_CBFIHX010000144.1, read on the forward strand.
ACATCGCCACCCTGTTCGGCGGTCGGTGTGACACAGCCCATGACCACGTCATCTACCTGGCTGGTGTCCAGATCGTGTCGCTGTTGAAGTTCCTTCAACAGGCTGGCGCCCAGAGCAACGGGTTTAACCTCATGAAGAGAGCCGTCAGCCTTCCCTTTGCTGCGCGGGGTTCTGACTGCGTCGTATATATAGGCGGTATGTGGCATTACGAAATCCTGTTTGTCTTATCTGTTTATCGTAAAAAAGGTAGCTGAGGTCCGCTTGCTATCGATGCGTTTTGTCGATAACGTGCATTTTTTCATTATTGTTTGCTAAATAGGCCTCCATCAAGGATATATTTGGACATTAGTGTGCAGTTTGTTCCAGTTTGACTGTGGGGGCGGTAATCGCCTGTATCGGTAGGTTTCAATAGACCGACTGATAGAGGTTAGTAGAGGTATTGAGAGAGGTCAGTAGACGTATTGAAAGACGACAGTAGTATGCAAGAGATATCGGTTTCCAGTTACTTTCTCAGGGCTGTGGTCAAAAATGCCACGGAGAAGGGGCTTGATGTCCCTCGATTATTGCGCCGGGCGCACAACCCCCAGCGGTTGTTCAGAGAGATCAATGCCCGGGTCACGGCGGATCAGTACGCCAGCCTGCAGGCGATCACTATGCGGGAACTGAACGATGAAGCCCTGGGCTACACTCAGCTGCCTCAGAAGGTGGGTACCTGGTCTGCGGTCTGTCACTGGGTTATTCATGTCCGCACGTTAAGTCAGGCTCTGAAGCGATTTTGCCTGTTTTATTCGTTGATGGAGCGGGGGCTGAAAACCGAGCTGAGTACTCACGAAGATACTCTGACTGTCCATTTCTCTCCCTGGCAGGAAGGGGAGGCCATCGACCCCTTCGCTTACGAGTTGTTTATGTTTGGGCTGCACCGGCTGGCTTGCTGGCTGACCGAGGATAGCTTGCCGATTCAGCAGGTGCGATTAAATTACCCGGAACCGGAACACAGCCAGGAATATCGGGCCATGTTCCCTGGGGCGGAGAGTGTCTTTTGTAATACCGAAAATCGTCCCGCGGGCTGTGCCCTGACGTTCCGGCGTCGGGTGATGGAGTTGCCTGTGAAGCAGACGCCGGAGTCTCTGTCGCGGTTTTTGCGCCAACCGCTGCTGAATGTGATGGTCAATGACTACAATCAACAGAGCTGGAGCGCCAAAACCCGTGCCATACTGCGCCGTCGTTTGAGCAGTATTCCGACCCTGGTGGAAGTGGCTGCAGAACTGGATATTCATCCTAAAAAGCTGCGCCGCAAACTGGAAGCCGAAGGCATTAGCTACGGAGACCTAAAGAGCCAGCTGCGACGGGATATTGCTATTCGTCATCTGACCAAGAGCAGTGAAGCCATTGAGCAGATCGCCTACCTCACCGGGTTCTCCGAAACCTGTACCTTTACCCGAGCGTTCAAGCGCTGGACCGGCGTGACGCCATTTACCTACAGGAAACGAGCGAAAAGTGGCGCTGGCTGAGGTATCCTGTCTTATAAAATGTATTTAGCCTGTATGAGTCGAATATTATGAGCAAAGATAAGTTAGTTATTTTTGACACCACATTGCGCGATGGCGAGCAAAGCCCCGGCGCCTCCATGACCAAAGACGAGAAGGTCCGTATTGGCAAGATGCTGGAGAAGATGCGTGTCGATGTGATCGAGGCGGGTTTTGCCATTGCCAGCCCAGGAGATTTCGAGGCCGTCAAAGCCGTTGCTGAAGCGGTTAAAGAGTCCACAGTGTGCAGTCTGGCCAGGGCAGTACGCCCGGATATCGAGCGTGCGGGCGAAGCCCTGAAAAACGCCAATTCCGGCCGGATTCACACCTTTATCGCCACCTCACCGATTCACATGAAATACAAGCTGCAGATGGAGCCGGATCAGGTGTTGGCGCAGGCCGTTGAGGCGGTCAAAATTGCCCGTAATCTGTCGGAAGATGTTGAGTTTTCGCTGGAAGATGGTAGCCGTACCGAACCGGAGTTTATGTACCGCATTATCGAAGCGGTGATTGCTGCCGGAGCCAGCACCATCAATATTCCGGACACTGTGGGTTACGGGACTCCCGAAGAGTACGGGGCGTTGTTTAAGAACGTGATGAACAATGTACCCAATGCGGATAAGGCGATCCTGTCCACCCACTGTCACAACGATCTCGGGCTGGCGGTAGCGAACTCGCTGGCTGCTGTGATGAATGGTGTACGACAAGTGGAGTGTACGATTAATGGTCTCGGTGAACGGGCCGGTAATGCCTCATTAGAAGAGATCGTCATGGCGGTACAGACCCGCAAAGATTTTTATCCGGTGGAGACGACCATCGACACCCGTCATATTGTGCCTACGTCCCGTTTGGTGGCCAGTGTCACCGGCTTTCCGGTACAGCCAAACAAGGCGATTGTCGGGGCCAACGCCTTTGCTCATGAATCGGGTATTCATCAGGACGGGGTGCTCAAGCACCGTGAAACCTATGAAATTATGAAAGCCGAAGATGTCGGCTGGAATGCCAACAAGCTGGTCCTGGGCAAGCACTCCGGTCGTGCCGCGGTCAGAGCGCGTTTTGAAGAGCTGGGGGTGACGTTTGATTCTCCGGAAGCTCTCAACGATGCATTTAAACGCTTTAAGGATCTGGCGGACAAAAAACACGAAATCTTCGATGAAGACCTGCAGGCTCTGGTATCCGACGTTAAGGCCGAAAACTGTGACGAAATTTACCGTTTTGTGGGCATGGAAGTGAACTGTAAAACCGGTCAGAAGCCCAAAGCGGAGTTGACCTTTACCCGACTCGGTCAAAACGTATCAGCTTCGTCCGAAGGCAGTGGGCCCGTAGATGCGGTGTTTAAGGCCATTGAGAAAGAGGTCAGCAGTCAGTCGACACTGGAATTGTACTCAGTCAATGCGATTACCGCGGGCACAGAGGCGCAGGGTGAGGTAACGGTGCGATTGGCCAGGAATGGTGAAATCGTCAATGGCGTCGGTGCCGATACCGATGTGGTCGCCGCGTCGGCAAAAGCCTACTTGCACGCCCTGAATCTGTTAGAATCCGAAGGCAGAGCACACCCGCAACGGGGTGTATGACCTATTTGAAGACGATCCCACTATGAATGAAATCCAGCGCCAGCAATATCTAGACGCTCTTGGCATCGACAGCTATATGCCACGCTGGATTCTGCCGGTCGCACCGGCGCCTTTTTCTTGTGCGCCCGTACTGCCTAAACAAGAGCTGCCTAAACCTGGATTATCACAACCTGAGCTATCACAACCTGGGCTATCGCAAGCAGAACTACCGAGGCCCGGGAGCCCGGCGGTTGCGGACAGCGGTATAGCACCATCTGTTCAGCCTTCTGATGCAGCGCATGCTTCTCCAGCGCCTTCAAGTGAGTCTGTTGCCTCATCGGTTGCAGGATCTGAATCACGGGCAGCGATGCAACCTGAGGGGAATAGAGCGTCTGCTGCTGGAGTTTCTGGCACCTTGTCCGAGATTGTCGAAGAGGTGAAAACTTCTACGGCAGCAGCCCGACCCGTGTCGGAGTTTGCCAACGCGGCTACTGTGCAGCAAAAAGAGCAGGAAGAAGTCGATCCAAGCTTCTCTCTCAGCCTCTGGCGAGTCAGCGATGACCTGGTGGTTGTGGACAGTCGTCACGCAGAACTGGCGCTGCCCACCGAGCCTTTATTGACCAATATCCTGATGGCGCTGGGTATGCCTCGTCAGCCTTTGTCTCGGGCCGAGGTTCTGCGCTGGCCCATGTACGATCATCGTTTGGCGCCGAAAGGTGAGGCCGCCGCGCGTGAAACGGTAATGGCGATGCTAGAAGGCAAGCTGGAAGCTCAGCCCGCACGTTATATCCTGTTGATGGGGGCGGAAGCGTGTCATTTTGTGCTGCCGGCGGAGTTGTTGCCCGCAGAGGGTGGTCGGGAAGCGTCCTATCAGACTCTGCAAGGTAAAACGCACGCGATTGAGGATCTGGGTTTGACGGCCATTGTGGTGCCTAGCTTGTGCCAGATGTTACAGCAGCCAGAACTGAAAGCGCTGACCTGGCAAGCCATTCAGCCTTTGCGTGTGTCT
>NZ_CBFIHX010000145.1:0-7056 GCF_965662505.1 Pseudomaricurvus sp.
TGACCTTGTGAGGGGCAATCTTCCAGCTGTTATCACCGTCAACGACCAGTGCACCTTCGGCCCCTAAAGTGATGGCAAAGCTGCGGGCAATTTTCTTCAGTGCGGTCATCGCCTCTTCAAGAGTTTGGGTGCGGGTAAAGCCCAGCGCTTCTGCCTGATTGCAGAACAACAGATCCACGCCATCACCAAGCATTTCTTTCAGTCCATCATGGAAAAACTCCACCATCGCCGGATCGGACAGACTAAGTGCCGTTTTCACGCCTTTGGCTTCAGCTTGTTTGCGCAGCTCAATGGCCGCGGCACGGCCGGTGTCGGATGAAACCAGGTACCCTTCGATATAAGCGTACTGGGATGCGGCAATGGAGGTTGAACTCAGTTCGCGGCTGGAGACAGTTTCGCTGATCCCCAGATAGGTGTTCATTGTGCGTTCAGCGTCAGGCGTTATCATCACCAGACATTTGCCAGTAACGCCTGTCTCGCGCACGTTCGAGGGCAAGCTGTCGACGCCGGCGTCGCTCAGGTCCTGCAGGTAAAAATCGCCATTGTCATCGCTGGCAACCTTGCAGCTGTAAAAGGCTTTCGCCCCGAAATAACTGGCGGCGATGATGGTGTTCGCTGCTGAGCCGCCGCTGGCGCGTTTTGATGCAACCAGATGATCGGATAGATGTTCAATCAGTTCCTGTTGACGGGCTTCGTCTACCAGGGTCATCACGCCTTTATCAATATTGAGTGTGGTCAGATCCTGATCGGTCACTTCGATTTCGGTGTCTACCAGCGCGGCGCCGATGCCGTAAACGTGATATGCCTGAGTGTTGTCCGCCATAGTGTCTGGTTCCTTAGTCTGTGGTGGTGTCAAATCTTCAATGGAGTGGGTGTTGCTTTTTTTGAAGCAATTACCGAGCTTGTAAAAACATCGGTAAAATTCCAACCCGTGACTTCTTAAGAGGCTATTATGCCTTGTCTACCCAGTCAGAGTCAGTACACTTCCCGCTTATGAGTCGAAAACCAAAATCCAAACGCTCGAAAAAGAGCGCTCCTCCTTCTGCCTTGCGGCGCTTTTGGCGCTTGATTCGGTGGCCTTTCCTGATCCTGTTGCTGCTGTTTGTGGCTTGGGTCGTGTATCTCGATATTGAAGTGCAGCGCAAATTTGATGGTCGTAAATGGGCCATGCCTGCGCGGGTGTACGCACAACCACTGGAGCTCTACCAGGGGAAACAGTTGACCCGCGCTGATTTACTGGCGGAACTTAAGGCGCTGGAATACCACTCGGTGAACTATTTGGCGGCACCGGGCCAGTGGCGAGCTGCGGGCAGTACGATAGATATCGCAACCCGTTCATTTGACGCGGGCGGTAAAGACGAAGCCGAACGTTATGTCCGTGTGCGCTTTCAGTCGGACCGAATTGTTGGGTTTGAAGTACTTAAGGGCGATCCTGCGTCGCTGATCACGCTCGAGCCAGTTCTGATCGGTGGTATTTACCCCCAGCGCCAGGAAGATCGCGAGCTTATTCAGTTGTCTGATGTGCCACCGCTGCTGGGCGAGGCTCTGATTGCGGTGGAAGATCGCAATTATGTGCACCACTTTGGGGTGTCTCCCAAGTCCATTGCCCGTGCGGCCTGGGTAAACTTTCAGAGTGGCAGAGTGGTTCAGGGTGGCAGCACCCTGACTCAGCAGCTGGTGAAAAACTTTTTCCTCGATGACAGTCGCAAGCTGTCGCGCAAGCTGACCGAAGCCATGATGTCAGTGCTGCTGGAGTGGCATTACAGCAAGGGTGAAATCCTGGAAACCTACATGAATGAAGTGTATCTGGGGCAGAGCGGGCCGCGTCAGATTCACGGGTTTGGATTGGCTTCAAAGCATTACTTCGGCAGTCCTCTTTCCTCGCTGAATGAGTCCCAGTTGGCGTTGTTGGTGGGGCTGGTGAAAGGCGCTTCTTACTACAACCCCTGGCGTCATCCTGAACGTGCCAAAGAGCGCCGTGATCTGGTGCTCAGTGTCCTTCATGAGCAAGGTTTGATTGATGAGCAGGAGTTAAAGAGTTCGCAACGAGAGAGGTTGGGAGTCGTGCCGGCATCCCAGCGGCGTCTGCGTGATTATCCTGCCTTTATCGACATGGTCAAAACTCAGCTGCGTGAAGATTATGACGACGAAGCTCTGAGCTCGGATGGCCTGAAGATCTATACGACCTTGTCACTTGCGGCACAGCGACAGGCGGAAAAATCCTTGTCTCAGCGCCTTGATGCACTGGAAAAGCGTTACGGCGTGGATAACGGAACGCTTCAGGGGGCTGTGATTATGACTTCCGTGGGCAGCGGTGAAGTGAAAGCCGTGGTGGGCGATCGGAACCCCAAGTTTGCCGGTTTCAATCGCGCACTGGATGCGACACGTCCCATTGGTTCTCTGGCCAAGCCGGCGGTGTATCTAACGGCCCTCAAAAAAGGACAACCCTACAATCTGGCTTCGACCATCAGTGATGGCCCGGTGTCTGTGGCTGGCCCCAATGATGATGTGTGGCAGCCCAAGAACTTTGAGCGTGAATCTCATGGTGATGTCATGCTGATCGATGCTCTGAGTCGCTCCTACAATCAGGCAACAGCGCGATTGGGGATGACCGTGGGGCTGGATAATGTCGCAGAAACCTTTGAGCAACTGGGTGTAAAGAAGCAAATCCCGCAGGTGCCGTCTATGCTGTTGGGAACGATGGAGTTGTCTCCAGCAGAAGTTTCGGAAATGTACCATACGCTGGCCAATGATGGCGTGGTTATGCCGCTAAGAGCCATTCGTTCCGTGGAGGACGCCAAAGGTGAGCGCCTGAACCGCTATCCGCTGCAGCTGGGCAATCCTGTGGAGTCCGCGGCAGTGCAGCTGGTGCAGTTCGCCATGCAGTCGGTGATGGAAGAGGGCACGGGGCGAAGCGCTTATCAGCGACTTCCCCGTTCTCTGGCTCTTGCAGGAAAAACAGGCACCACCAACGATCAGCGCGACAGCTGGTTTGCCGGCTTCAGTGGCCGGGATCTGGCGGTAGTCTGGGTTGGGCGGGATGATAATGGCGCCACACCACTGACAGGTGGTACCGGTGCGTTGCAAATTTGGACGGATATCTTTTCGCATCTGCCCACCGAAAGTCTGGACATCTTTGCCTCGCCAGACATTGAATACTTGTGGGTTGACGGTAAAAATGGTCGCTTGAGCAGTGAAAACTGCCGGGGTTCACGGTTGATCCCGTTTACCCGGGAACAGCGACCCGAAGAACACGCAGCCTGTGACTGGGTGGAAAACCCCGTACTGCACTGGATGAAAAAATGGTTTTAGAGCGCATTTTGAGTAATAAACATGTGAACCAGGATGAAGGGACAGGGCGGTGTTTTAGCCCGATTGCCCTGCTGGCGTCAGCGGTGCTTCTGGCGGGCTGTCAATCCAGTGCGCCAGTCTCACAAGTGCCGGTGGAAGAACCCGGTGGGCAGGTGGAGCGTCCGGACCGTTATCCCGGTCAGCCTGCGGTGACACCGTCTGGCGTTCCCGGGCAATATCCTGGACCCTATGACCGCCCGACCCCAGAGCCCACTCGTCCTGAAGAGCCCCCGAGTATGGATGCTGCGATTGATGCCATCGAAGCCGATGCCGAAAACTATATGGCGCAGCAGCAATGGCAAAAATCCATAGAAACGGCAGAGCACGGGTTACGTCTGGATCGGCGGAATGCCGGTTTTTACCGGATTCTCGGCGAGAGTTATCGCGAGTTAGGGGATATGCCGCAAGCGCAGCGATTTGCGCGTCAGGCTCAGCGCTATTGTCGCAGTGACTGTGGCAGCACTGAAAGGCTGGTGAAATCTTTGGGTATGGAATGATTTATGCCATTGTTTGTGCGAGATGCTTATACTATTTGTACGTGATGCTTTTACTGCTTGTACTAGACGGCGGTTTGCGGACGGCGCCGAAGCAGATTGTGAGAAGGGGATTGTGTTGGGACGCTCCCTGAGTTGACCGTCTCATCAAAAAGGTGAAAATAGCACTTGTGTTTTCTGCACCCTATGTCACATTGAACAAAGGTGTATGGCAAGACACTTTGTGACTGCGCTGTGTATGCAACAGGCATCGGGCCTGTATGACCTCAATCAATAATAAGATCTGTACTGCAGGATGTTTATGCAGTGCATTAGCAAGGACAGGATGTCATCGGACATGCTCATTTTGTGTGCGTGACTTTTGATAGCCATGGATGTGACGAAAAGACATTGAATCTATGAGTAAATTGCACCCCCCTGCTGCTGCAGGAAACTTGACTGACGCTGCCATTGTTGAGCATCTCAAAGCTTGCCAGGCTATTCTGGTCGAGCATGCCAGTGAGTGTTTCACGCAATTCTCCAAGGCACTGGATAATCATTTACTGGAAAGCCTCGATCGAGCCAAGAGCAATAAGGAAAAAACGGATATTGTCGAGCAGCAGGATGTTATGCATCAGGCGTTGCCGCAGATAGAACGTTATTTCTTAGGCTATCTTGGCGAAGGCTTTATCAAGTTCAAACGTCATGAGCTGTCCACCAGCACCGGGGAAGAAAAGTATCAGAAAGACATGTTATCTCTGGTGGATAACGAGGATCTGGAAGAAACCATTGCCATCACGTCTATTACACATCGAGCGGAGAATCACTACGCGGAAGCGCTGTGGGCACTCAATCAACGTTTGGCTGTGCTGAACAATGGGCAGAAGGTGGATGATCGCGGTAATCCCGCCGGTCCGGTTCAGTATTGTGAGTCTTTGCGTAAAAGCCTGCAGCGCACAGCGCTGAACACCAAAAGCAAAATCATCACCTACAAATTATTTGATCGTGAAGTAATGGTGCATTTGTCGGAGCCATTACAGGAAATTAATCAGTATCTGAGCGGCAAGGGCATTCTGTCTAACCTGCGTCCGCGACCAGTAACTCCCGGCGGAGGGACTGAAAACGCTCCTCCGACTCAGGGCGAAAACGATTTTCAGCAGAATTGGGACAGTCACACGTCGCAACAGGATAGCGTAGAGTTGCCGGGTACGCAGCCTGCCGGCGGTTTTATGCCGAGCCCTGATGCCAATCTGCCACCCGATCAATATCAGGGTAATCTGGTGGACGCCATCCGCACGCTGCAAAGCCATATTGGTGGTTTTGCCCAGCCTGCTGGCGCAAGTGCGCCGGAAGGGGCTGCTCCTGCGTCTCCACAAAATTTTGTTCCTCAACCTCCCTCTGGTGTCAGTCAGGGGGGCGCGGCCGCTCCTGGTGGTCGTCCGGGTATGGTGTATTCCAATCAACAGCTGGTAGGGGCCTTGCAGCAGTTGCAGTCGCAGGCTTTGACGGTGACCGGCCAGCAATTAGTCAATGCCCAGCCAGGGACCTTGCAGCCTTTACCTGTATCGGACGTCAGCCAGCAATTGGTTCAGCAGCTGATCGAGGAAGAGGGGGACGAGGAGTCTGTTGATCCGGGCGATATGCACACCATTGATTTGGTGGGCATGTTGTTTGAATACATGCTGTCTGATGACAACCTGCCGGATTCTGTCAAAGCATTGCTCAGTTACCTGCACACGCCGTTTCTCAAGATCGCTTTTATCGACAAGAGTTTCTTTGAGCAAACGGAACACCCGGCGCGTTTGTTGCTCAACAATATGGCAGAGGCCGGTGTGAAATGGGTCAGTAATGACGGCACCAGTCAGTACGATATCTACGACAAGATCAAGGCGATTGTTTCGCGGGTTCTGGAAGAGTTTAAAAACGATGTTCGGTTGTTTGCCGAACTGCTGCTGGAATTCAGCGGTTACACCAAGAAGATCTCCCGACGTCAGGAATTGATGGAACGTCGCGCCATGGAGAAAGTCCAGGGCGAGGAGAAATTGCGTGAAGTTAAAATTCGTGTCAACGAAGAAGTGCGTTCCCGCACCGACGGGCGTGAGTTACCTTCCGCTGTGTTGTTGATGCTGCTACAGCCTTGGTCAGACTACCTGGCTTTTATCCTGCTGCGTTACGGCGAGACCTCTGAGAGCTGGATGCGGGCGACACAGGTTATTGATGATGTGCTGTGGAGCATTGAGCCAAAAGAGAACGGCGAAGACAAAGCCCGTCAGATGGAAATGCACGCTGGCTTGCTGAACAGTCTGGAAGTGGGATTCGAAACCATCGGTTACGATCAGGCCAAAGGTAAAAAGTTGCTTGAGGCGTTGTACTCTCTGCAGAAAATGGCGCTGCAGAGCAAACAAGTGGAACCTGCTCCTGAGCCGATGCGCAGCAAGCTGGAAGCGATGGCGTCGAAGAAAGCCGGTCAAAGTGATGCGGCCGATGATCAGCCTAATGCTGAAGAGCTGCGTATGGTTGAAAATCTTAAGATGATCGAGTTTGGCACCTGGTTTGAGTTCGACGGTGGCAAGCGACTTAAGGTGGCGTGGTACAACTCAAAAACCCTGCACTACATGCTTGTCGATCAAATGGGCAAGAAAGTGGCCATGAAATCGGGCCTGGAATTAGCACGGGATATGCTCGCGCATAAAGCCAAAGTGATAGCAGGCAGTTCGAAACCATTCTTCGAGAGGGCGTTGGAAAATATCTTCCAGAGTCTCAATGCCAAGGCAGAAGGGCTCAAGCCAAAGGGGAAATCCTGAGATGAAAGATACAGGGCAAATGGACGAACAGAGAAACCTGGATCGCTTGGGTGTCGTCGGTTCAGTTGAGGTGTACGACGCGAATCGGGAGCTGTATCTGGGGCGTCTGGCCAATATTCACGAAGAGGGATTGATGCTGCTGGGTGAAATGCCGATGCAGTCAGATCATGTCTATCAGTTGAATCTGGAGCTGCCTATGCCTGTATGTGGAGATACCTCGGTCTTGTTGGGCGTCGATTGCTTGTGGGTGCGCTCCTCAGAGGACGATCCTGTGTGTTGGGCGGGGTGCCATATTATTGATATGTCAGAGAAGGCTCGCGAACAAGTTCGCGCTCTGGTGGCGATGCTGGCTGAGCAGTGAAAGCTAGGAGTGTCAGGGGAATATTCATTCCCCTGTTGTCTGTCAAAACCTGTTCTCAAAACTGATT
>NZ_CBFIHX010000146.1:0-6973 GCF_965662505.1 Pseudomaricurvus sp.
GGTTGATGCGCGCCGTGAGGCTGGTGTCCTCACCGGGGATGGTGAGCATATCGATCGGGGCGCGACGCAGAAAGACCTGAAGCTCACGCTGGCTTTTGACCAGCGGCTGATCAAGATAATGACGGTGGAAGACCAGTCGATTGACCTTGCTTTTGAGGTAGGTTGGGCAGCGGTAGAGAACCCGGAACTCATCGGCATCCAGCGGAGTGTAGTTGATATAGGTACCGAGCAGCTTGATGGGTTTGCCGATATACCAACTGGCGAAGCGGTGCCAGATGACGTGCCAGTACTCGATGTAAAAATGTTCAAAATCCAGTTCGGGCCTACGGAAGACAGTGGTCAGATACACATGGTCGCCTTCGTATTCCAGACTCATCTGTAATTCGTCGGTGATTTGGTTGTAAAAGCGGATGCCTTTTTGCAGCAGTTCTTCCAGGGTTTCGGCGGTGGAGACCCAATCTGCCATCAGCGCAAAGGTGCCGTGCTTGCAGGGGTGTTCGGTGAACCCCATAAACTCATCGTTGAGTGCGCGGCTAATATCGCCGTAAAGCTTGGCAACCAGATCAACATGAATGCGGGCTTTGGGGTCTTTCAGGGGTTTTTCGGGAATCCGGGCCTGACGCAGCAGGGCTTTTGTGTCCAGCCCTTTGGCGGCGGCTCCGCCTAAAGCACTTTTAATGTAGTGAACACCGATTGTTGCCATGGCTGTTTACGTCTTGACCTGTCTGCGTGAATAAAAAAGGCTGAAAAATCATGCTTATAGATGACAAGAAGGTTACCAGAACTCTGAAGGCGGGTCACAGCTTGTTGTGTGGGCTTTCCGTGGCTCCAGTCGCGCCGTACAATCCATACCATGAACGACGTGTCGGATAAAAAGCATCTCTTAATTCTTTACCACACCCAGTCGGGTAATACCGGACAGCTGGCGCAGGCGGTATATCGTGGCGCCTGTGAGGAGTCCGAGTCGGTCGAAACCCGTCTGGTACGAGCCGCAGATGGCAAACTTGAGGATCTGCTCTGGTGTGACGCTGTGCTCTTCGGGACGCCGGAAAACTTCGGTTATATGAGTGGCATGCTCAAGGATTTCTTTGATCGAACCTATTATCCGGCAGAGCCCTATGAACTCAATCGTCCTTATGGATTGTTTATCTCTGCGGGTAATGACGGCACAGGGGCGGTCAGGGAGTGTGATCGAATTCTGCTGGGATACCCCATGAAAAAGGTGATGGAGCCGCTCATTGCCCGAGGCGAGATTACAGAGGAGTATCTTGCCAGTGCGGAAGAGTTTGGTCAGACGTTAGCCTGCGGTTTAGGCATGGGCGTGTTTTGAGGACTTTTTCGAAAAGCTATTTCTACATCGTTTGATCATTCAGACCAGCCATCAAGGATGAGGGCGTGTGAACTCTGTTATTTTCCGCTGTTTCTTTGTCGGTGCCTTTGCACTGGCTGCCTCTCTGCCTGAAATCCCTTCTGTAAGTTTCTGCATCTTAATCACGCTGTGCACAGCAGTGGTTGTGGTCGCAGGCATTGTCTTTTCCCCGGTTCGTTTGAAAGTTGCGGTGATTCATGTGTCGGTGGTCTTGCTGGCTTTCTTGTGGGCAGTGGGATGGGGCAGTCTGCAATTGGAGAATCGGTTGGCTCCGGAACTGGAAGGGCGTGACCTGTGGGTTCAAGGGCGTGTTGAAGGATTGGTGTCCAGACAATCCTCAGAGTCTCGTGTGGTTCAGCGACTGACCTTTCGGGTAGAAGAGGTTCGGGGAGAGAATCAACAGCTCATTCATGAGTTTCCATCTCATCTGCGATTATCCCTTTACGGTGGGCCGAAGGTCCTTGGTGGGGAAGGCTGGCGCTTTCAGGTGCGATTGAAGCGACCGCATGGCTTTGCAAATCCCGGAGGGTTTGATTACGAACGCTGGCTGTTGAGCCGCGGAATTGGCGCAACAGGCTATGTGCTTCTGGGGGATGAAAAGCGAGTAGAGGGCCTGGACAGTCCGTTGCAAAGGTGGCGTTCGGGTTTGCGGCAGGATCTGATAGATCACTTGGGGGATAACCGTTCGGTTGCAGTATTACTGGCGCTGGCGATGGGAGATCGTTCACTGTTGGCAGACAGCGATGCGAAAATGATTCAACAGATGGGCTTGAGTCACTTGCTGTCTATTTCCGGTTTGCATATTGGGCTGGCAGCGGCGTTGGGCTTTCTGATCGGACGATTGTTGGGTGCCTGTTTAAGTCTTGGGTTTCCGTTACGTGTTTTTGGGCCTCATTACGCCTGGTTGGGCGCAGTGGTTGTCGCGTCGGTTTATGGTTGGATGGCCGGATTTTCTCTGGCGACGCAACGCGCCCTGATGATGTTGATCGTGGCGGCCTTTTGGTATTGCTGTTATCGGCGGTACAGCGTGTGGTTGGGGTGGTGGGTGTCGATGATGGCTGTGTTGGTGTTACAGCCGTTATCAATTCTTGAGCCGGGTTTCTGGTTTTCATTTGTGGCTGTTGCGGTGTTGTTATTGCTGTTGTCCCGTCCTGTTACAGGGTGGCATGACAAGTTGATGTTGCTGTTAAAAGTGCAGCTCGCATTGTTTCTGATTATGGGTGGGCTTCAGCTGTTTTGGGGGATGGGCGTCAGTGGTGTATCGCCTTTGGTGAATTATCTGGCCGTGCCTTATGTCAGTATCGCGATAGTCCCTCTTATTTTATTGGCCCTGTTTGTCAGCGTGTTTTCCCAGCAGTTGGCGGCGTATGTGTGGCAGCTGATCACCAAGCTGATCGATATCTTTTGGTGGGGTCTGGATAAAGTCCATCCCATCGCTTCGGAGTGGCTGCTGCTTCCTGAGCTTCAATTGTCACCCGTGGCTTTAGTTGTTGGATGTGTCGGGTTGTTGTTGGCGATACTACCACTGGGGTTGTACACCCGACTGTTGGGGTTGATGTCCATGCTGGTACTGGTGCTGCCCGCTGCGACAATTCATCAACAGCCGAGACTCTCGGTATTGGACGTTGGTCAAGGATTGGCGGTGGTGGTCGGCAGTCAGAATCGGTGGTTGCTCTACGATACGGGGCCTGAATATTCAGAAAACTTTGATGCCGGCAAGGCTGTGGTGGTGCCGTTTTTGTTTGATCGCGGTGTTCGTGCAATGGATTTAGGTATTGTGAGTCATTGGGATAAAGACCATAGCGGTGGGTTGCAGTCTGTTCAGGAAAGTATCGATGTCGCTCGCTGGATGAGTGGCAGACAGGCTCCGGAGTCGATGGCATTCGCGGATGCTGATTTCGCTGAAAGTTTTGATTTTTGTACTCAGGATTCACAGTTTCAGTTGGGCGATTGGCGGGTATCGATATTGGGCAATGATCAAGCAGACCATGTCGAGAGTAATAATGCCTCCTGCGTGGTGTTGCTGGAGACAAAAGGGTTCAGGGCTTTGTTGTCTGGGGATATTGAGAGGTCCCGTGAACTGAGCCTCTTGTCCCATCCCTGGCTACAGGAACCGGTGGATGTGCTTGTGGCCCCACACCATGGCAGCGGTACATCTTCCTCCTTAGCGTTTGTTTCCAAGTTGGCACCGCGTTGGGTGGTTTTTAGTGCGGGATACCGCAATCGTTACGGCCATCCTCAAGAGCAGGTGGTTGATCGATATCGGCAGTTGGGCGCTCAGCTGCTCTACACCAGCCGTTCCGGAGCCATTGAATTTGCGATTGGAGAAGAGCAGGCATCGGGGAGTTCGATCGATCTGGTTTTGTACCGTCAGGGTGCCGCACGCTACTGGCGCTAGATTGATTATTGAGCTATCCGGGTCTGTCTCGCTATCAGACTGATGTTAACTGGCTCTCTTATTGAAGCCAACGCGCTATCTTATTGATGTCAGTGAGGTTTTTTTGATATCCACGCCCGGAATCTGAGAGGCAGGGGGAGTTCTAATGGTCATAGAGTGTGGTAAAGTCCTGCATCAGAAAAATGATGGCGCCTTCTAAAAAGGTGCTCACAATGACAACAAGAGATTCTGGAGCAAGAAGTGCTGGAAATTGTATCTGCCGGTGGCTGGCTGATGTTGCCGATTATTTTGTGTTCAATTGCTGTGATTGCGATCAGTATTGAGCGGTACTGGACATTAAATGCTCAGAAAATCGCACCGAAGCACTTATTGGCTCAGGTTTGGGGCTGGATTAAAAACAACCAGCTGGACGCCTCGAAATTGAAGGAGTTAAAGCAGTCTTCGGAACTGGGTCAGATTCTGGCGGCAGGTTTGAGTAACTCCCGTCATGGCCGGGACGTCATGAAAGACAGTATTGAAGAAGCGGCCAGCAAAGTGGTTCACGATCTGGAGCGCTATCTCGGGGCTCTGGGTACCATCGCCGCCGTAGCGCCATTGTTGGGGCTGTTGGGTACGGTTTTGGGGATGATCAAAGTCTTCACCGCCATCATGATGCAGGGGACAGGCAATGCCGGCGTTCTGGCGGGTGGCATCTCTGAGGCGCTGATTACCACGGCAGCAGGTCTGTGTGTGGCTATTCCCGCTATGGTGGTGCATCGCTTTTATACCCGCAAGGTGGATGGTCTGGTTGTGACCATGGAGCAAGAAGCCGTGAAGCTGGTGGACGCGCTGCACAGCGAACGCCGGGTTGATGTGAAATCGTCTTGAGGATGCTGAAGTGAAGTTTAAACGGCAGCATGAGACGGAAGATTCCGTCAACCTGACGCCTTTGATCGATGTGGTCTTTTTGCTACTCATCTTCTTTATGGTGTCTACCACGTTTACCAAAGAAACCCATTTAACCGTTGATCTGCCGGAGGCCAACGGCGAACCCGCGCTGAAAAATGACAAAGTCATGGATATTCTGATTGCGGCGGACGGCAGCTATTCTGTGAATGGTCAGGCTTTGATCAACAAGAAGCCGGAAACCCTCAGGTCTGCACTGGATAAGTTGTCGGAAGGGGATAACAGTGCGCCTCTGACGATTACCGCGGATGCCAAATCCAGCCACCAGGCGGTGGTGACGGCAATGGATGTCGCAGGCCAGCTTGGTTTCATTCACCTCAGTATTACCACCCGTAAACCCACAGACGACGGCGAATAACGCTGTGACGTCGCCGCGCGGGAAAACCAGACCGACATCCTCCACAGGGCAAAAATCGCCATCGGGTGATCGGTCTCAGGCTTCCGCGGTGTCTTCAAACACTAATAAAAGATCTACGCCAAAATCCAGTCAAAACCGAGAGGCCTTTTGGTTGGATGCCTGGTATCAGGGTCGCTGGTGGCTGTGGTTGTTGTGGCCATTGAGTCTGCTGCTGCGCTGGATTGCCGGTATCCGGCGGCAGCGCTTGCAGAAGCTGGCCAAGCCTTTCTCCGCGCCGGTGATTGTTGTCGGCAATATCACCCTGGGGGGAACAGGCAAAACCCCAGTCATTATTGCACTGGTGCGCTACCTCAAAGAGCAGGGCATGCGGCCGGGTGTGATCAGTCGCGGTTACGGCGGTAAAGCCCCTTTCTATCCTTATTTCGTCAGTTCAGAGTCCCCGGTGTCAGAAAGCGGTGACGAACCCCTGTTGATTGCACTGGAAGCGGATTGTCCGGTGATGGTGGGCGCTGACCGTAATGCCTCCGTTCAAAAGCTGATTGATGACCATCAGTGTGATGTGATTCTGAGCGATGACGGAATGCAGCATTACAAGCTGTTTCGCCAATGGGAGATCTGCCTCCTTGATGGACGCCGACTGCTGGGGAATGGCCAGTGTCTGCCGGCCGGCCCGTTAAGAGAAGCCCCCGCACGCCTCAAAGAGGTGGATTGTGTCATCGTTAACGGAGGTGTTGAGTCAGATCCGGTCATTGCCGATGTCCCAGCCTTGTCGATGACCTTACGTCCTAACGTTTGGTGCAATCTGCTCACTGGTGAGTCGTTACCTCTGGATAAGCTACCGTTTGCTGAAGACTCTGTGGTGAATGCGGTGACCGGTATCGGTAATCCAGAGCGCTTCTTCCGGACATTGCAGGACCTCGGCATTGCCGTGCGAGGGCAGGGTTTCCCGGATCATCATGCGTTCACACCGGAAGATCTGGCCTATATCGGCTCCAGACCTCTTCTGATGACCGCCAAGGATGCGGTAAAATGCCAGTCATTCGCCAAGCCGGACTGGTGGTATTTATCTGTAGAAGCAGAGCTGCCGGACGCCTTCTACGCTCAGCTCTCTAAATTTTTGTCTGACAATACCTCTATCACTCCTGTTTCAGAGACCCCTTGATGAAGTTTACCGTTGTTATTCCTGCCCGTTACGCCTCCACCCGTTTGCCAGCCAAACCGCTGAAAGATATCGCAGGCAAGACCATGATCCAGCGGGTTTACGAGCAGGCGCAGTTGAGTGATGCCTCTCACATCGTGGTTGCCACTGACGATCAAAGAATCGCTGACGTGGTCACAGGTTTTGGTGGTCAGGTTTGCATGACGTCTGATCAACATGAATCGGGTACCGATCGCCTGCAAGAAGTGGCGCAGAAGCTGGGTTTGGACGCGGACGATATTGTCGTTAATGTTCAGGGGGACGAGCCATTGATTCCACCGGCAGTGATTAATCAGGTGGCGGCTAATCTGTCGCAGGCAAAAGGCGCCAGCGTGGCGACTCTGAGCGAACCGATCCAGAGCACAGCGGATTTTCTGAACCCAAATGTTGTGAAAGTGGTGGCGGATAAAGCGGGGCTGGCTCTGTATTTCAGCCGTTCCTCCATGCCGTGGCCGCGAAATGATTTTGCTGAATGTTCCCAAGCAGGAGCGCAAGGTAATACTCAAACCCCCGAATTGCCCAAATCGGATTTGTTCCAGCGCCACATTGGTATCTATGCTTACAGAGTGAGCCTCCTCAACCAGTTTGTAGAATGGCCCATGGCCCCGGTTGAATCCATGGAATGTCTGGAGCAACTGCGAGTGCTGTGGAATGGGCACAGAATTCACGTGCAGGAGGCAGTAGAAGCGGTCCCCGGAGGCGTCG
>NZ_CBFIHX010000147.1:0-6878 GCF_965662505.1 Pseudomaricurvus sp.
GGAACTCGACGATCGGGTGGTGACGTCGGGCGGCGCCTTTCTGGGCAACGGCGACCAGGTACGGATTATTGAGGAGAAGCATAACAACGTAAGCCATATGGATGGTCGTGACGTCGAGGGCCCATTATGACTCTCAATGTCTCTTCTTGGGCTATTCGCAATCCAGTTCCGGTGATTTTGCTCTTTGTTCTACTGACATTCTGGGGACTTATCTCCTTCAAGGGCATGTTCATCCAGGATTTTCCGGATGTGCAGTTACCTCGCGTGGAGGTCTCCGCAACGCTGCCAGGCGCAGCCCCAGCCTTGATGGAAAGCGAGGTAGCCCGCAAGATCGAGAATGCTATTGCCAGCGTCTCTGGCGTTAAGCACATCGCCACAACGCTAACCGATGGACACGCGGCTATCCATATTGAGTTCCGGCTGGGAAAAACCGTGCAGGAGGCAGTCGACGATGTGCGTGATGCTGTTTCCCGTATCCGTTCCGACCTGCCCGCCGATTTGCGTGACCCAGTAATTCGAAAAGCCGAATTTTCCAGCGAGCCGATCCTGCTTTTTGCGGTTACCTCTCAGAATCTCGACGAAGAGGCACTCTCATGGTTTGTCGATGATCAAATGACCAAAGCCGTATTGACGGTACCTGGCGTTGGCTCGGTGCAGCGGGTCGGCGGCGTCGATCGCGAAGTTCGTGTGGAATTGCACCCGGATCGCCTGCTGGGGTTGAACACGACGGCGCTGGATATTTCACGCCAGTTGCGCCAAGCGCAGTTGGAAGCACCCGGCGGCCGCGCGGATATCGGTGGCGCCGAGCAGGCCGTACGCGTTGTCGCTAGCGTTGAATCTGCGGCCGAGCTGGCAGGAATGGAACTGGTCCTCAGTGATGGTCGCCGCATTCGTCTCGATCAGGTGGCAACGGTTATCGATACTGTAGCCGAGCGACGTTCGATGGCACTGCTGAATGGCAAGGCCGTGATTGGCTTTCAGATGACCCGTGCAGAAGGTTACGGAGAAGTGGAGGTGGCCAAGGCCGTTTCGTCCGCACTTGCAGAATTTCAGGCGCGACATCCTCATGTTGAAGTGACAGAAGCTTTCAATTTCATCGAGCCGGTATTGGAAAACTACCAGGGATCCATACGCATCCTTTTCGAAGGTATGGCATTGGCAGTACTCGTGGTGTTCTGCTTTTTGCGTAACTGGCGTGCCACGCTGATTGCAGCAGTCACTCTGCCGCTATCGATCATTCCTACCTTTGCGTTTATGCACCTCATGGGGTTCTCACTTAATGTTGTCACGCTGCTCGCGCTCTCGCTGGTTATCGGAGTGCTGGTAGACGATGCCATTGTCGAAATTGAAAACATTGAACGGCATCTGTTGATGGGTAAAGTTCCACGTCAGGCGGCTAAGGATGCAGCGGCGGAAATTGGTTTGGCCGTGGTCGCTACCACTTTCACGTTGATTGCCGTTTTTCTTCCCACGGCATTTATGAGCGGCACCGTAGGGCAATTTTTTGTGCAGTTTGGTTGGACTGCCTCGGTCGCAGTGCTGTTCTCTCTGCTCGTGGCTCGCCTTCTAACACCTATGTTGTCCGCGTATCTGTTGCACAAACCCCATCAGTATCCTCGCGATCCAGCATGGATTCGGTATTATTTGGTCATTGCCCATTGGTGCCTGATGCATCGCAAGACAACGCTTGTCACTGCGGCAGCCTGTTTTGCCGGAGGAATCTGGCTGGCTTCTATTTTGCCGGGCTCATTCATCCCGCCTGATGATAATTCCCAGACGCAAGCAACATTAACCTTGCCGCCCGGCAGCACATTGGCAGAAGCGGCAATAATCGCGGAACAGGCACGCTTAGGATTAGTAGCACACCAACATGTGATTGATGTCTTTGCGACCGTCGGTGGTGATTCTGGCAGCGGCGAAAATGACGTTACTAGCGTAGTGCTGACGATCGGCTTGTCTGGTCGTGAGGACCGTGCGGGCGCTAAGCAGCAGTCTATTGAGCGGCAGTTGCGCGATGCGATTGCCACGCTTCCGGGGGTGCTAATCAGCGTGGGCACCGAGGGAGACGCTTATGAACTGGTGCTCGCTGGCGAGGATAGCCATGCACTTGACCTGCATGCTCGTAAGGTCGAGCGTGAGCTACGTGCTATTCCCGGCATCGGCGCGGTAAGTTCGACGGCCAGCCTAGTCAGGCCTGAGCTCATTGCTCGCCCAGATTTTGCCCGCGCTGCCGACCTGGGAGTTTCGACACTGGCCATCGCCGATACTTTACGCATCTCGACTATGGGCGATAGTGCTGAAGATCTCCCTAAGTTGAATTTTAGCAGCCGCCAAGTACCTGTGATGGTTCGTCTTTCAGATGCGGCTCGGAAGGATATCGCAACTCTAAAGCGCTTGCCGGTGCCCGGTGCGAACGGGAGCGTACCGTTAGAGAGCGTGGTCTCGTTTGAGTGGGGCAGTGGGCCTTCGGAAATCACACGATATGACCGTCTGCGCAATGTCAATTTCAAAGTGAGCTTGCAGGGGCGCCCTTTGGGAGAGATCGAACAGATCGTGCAGGCATTACCCAGCTTAAGTCAGTTGCCGCGAGGTATTCATCAGGCCGCGGTAGGCGATGCCGAGGAAATGTCTGACCTTGTAACGAGCTTTGGAATTGCCATGTTGACGGGTGTGATATGCATCTACATGGTTCTGGTGCTGTTACTCAAGGATTTCATGCAGCCAGTCACTATACTGGTAGCCTTGGTGCTCTCGGTACCGGGGGCTTTTCTGGCACTTTTTCTCACTCAGACACCGGTGTCGTTGCCCGCCATGATTGGGTTGATCATGCTGATGGGGATTGCAACAAAGAACTCTATACTTCTGGTGGACTACATTATTATTGCTCGGCAAACCTATGGAATGGATCGTGCGACAGCCATTCTTGATGCTTGCGAAAAGCGCGTCCGACCGATCGTAATGACCACTATTGCCATGGGCGCAGGTATGGTGCCTATAGCTCTAGGGTGGGCAGGCGATCCCAGCTTCCGAGCTCCAATGGCTTTTGTTGTAATCGGTGGACTGATTACGTCGACCTTCTTGAGTCTGTTGGTCATTCCTGTTGTCTATAGCTGTTTAGATGACCTTTTGAACAGGGTGCGCGTACCTAAAGCACCTAATGCTGCAACCTGCGTAATAAAGACGAGCCTATCCGGCCAGACTGCGAAGGGATAAAGGCCCTGCCTTCATCTCCATCGCTCTGGCGGATGCAGCAGAAAAGCACGAAATTGCGCTGGAGTTCATCAAGCCAACTCAGAACGCCTACGTGGAACGCTTCAACCGGACTTACCGGGACGAGATCCTGAGTATGCATGTCTTCCGGAATCTCACCGAGCTCCGGGCAACAGCGGCTGGTTATGCATTATTCGAAGTGGCTCCAGAGCCTGAGAACTTTCACCACTCGCTCGTCTTCGAGCACTTGGTAGGCCAGACGATGCTGAATGTTGATACGGCGTGAATAGGCTCCCGCAAGATCGCCAATAAGCTTTTCAAACGGTGGCGGCTTGCAGTAAGGGTCTTCCGCTATCAGCGCTAATACTTCCTGAGCTTCTGGTTTGAGGCCGCTGGAAACCAGTTTCTTTGCATCTTTTTAGGCTTGCTTGGGTCGGATACATTGCTTTGTTAAATATTTACTTGCTACAAACATAATTCCATCCCTCATGGAAGAAGTACACTGCGAGTTTACCGGGAATTATAGAGAAAATTGCATCTTTATTGTTACCTATAGCGCATGCTTCCTGAAATGTAATTAACGCAGGTTCATCAAGGAAGTCATAGAAAACGCCTAGATCTTGAAAATCCGCAACACCTTCTAAACTATCATTTCTAACTATGAACCTCTCGTCTAGATGATTAAATAGTTCGGCCGAGCGCTTATAGTTTTTAGATTTGTGATGGCCTAGAAATCCAACCCACCTTTCTTTGCGAGAGGACTCGACAAAGGCTTTTGCAAATGACTCCATATGGTTCTTAGTATTTGATAATTCGCTCATGCTTGAATTCTCAATGATCTTTAACGCCGCAAGCAGTTGCGGATTTGTAGTGGAGTGTTTTGTGGTGGCGTAGCGTTAAATCACAAAAACATGAGCGTAAAACCCGGTTGACTGCTTGTTAGCTTATTACGTAAATGCCTATATTCCCTTAAGTTTAACGTGAATTTCCATTTCTATATATCCGTCAATTCTTGCATCATTTAGATAACGCTCTAACATTGGAAAATCATCTGGTTCAAATCCGCTATCAGGCAGCCAATCTGAATAGACACCCAATTGAGCCTTAATTGCTTCCTCTGGGCTACCTTTATAATAAAGCACAGCGTACTTTCCTTTCGGTATTTCAGACAGTAAAAAAGGTCGCTTAACTTGGACACCTTCACCAATCACCACCGAAGCCATGTAACGGCATTTATCGACTGGGGTAACTGTTGGGTTGTCAAAAGCAAAGGCAAAGCGTTTTTGCTCGTCTTGCTTTATGCCATTACAGACAGCCCAATTTATAAGTTTATCCCATGCTTGATATATCGCGTCTGGCTCATAACCGCGCTCTGAAGCCAAAGTACATACACGCTGGCGATCAAGTTCTCTTACTTCAACATTCATATTTGTATCCTCTAAGTTAGCTTTACTCATCACTTCATTGGTGATGCGAGTAGGATACAAATCGGAAGGATTAAAATCTTTTCCATACTTGCTTGATATTTTTCCAATCTTGCTATCTTTAATTTTGTCTGGATTTCTTATTTCTGACGGACTAAAACCGAAATGAAGTCTCACTGCTTTTGAAAAATTGGCACTTGACGAGTAACCGCAATCCAAAGCCACCTGAGTAACGGATAGTTCAGTTTTAAAGATTAAAAGGTTTACTGCACATTCAAGCCTTCGCCTAACGATGTAATCATTGACCGTCTCACCAACAATACCTGTAAAAATTCGGTGGAAATGGTATGCCGAAAAATGACTTACGCTTGCCACTTCAGCAAGTGAAATATTGTTAGCGAGATTGGCCTCTATATATTGAATTACCCGATCTATACGAACTTTGTATTGTTTATTCATAAATACCTAAGTTGGAATACTGCACAGATACCAAGGAAAGCTAACGCTCGGTTTAGGGGCGGCGAAACGCAGTGTAGCCTTGATTTTGTCTTATTGACACCACAGTCGTTTGTTATGCAATTTTTAAAACTCACTAATCTCGAAAATATATATAATCTTCAGTTATCTCAATTCGGTATTGATATTTTCTCTCTGACTCTTTCAATATTTTTTTCAAATTGACACAGTGATAATAAATTTCTATTTCTGGAACTCTCGCCTTTTTTATGACGAGGTCTTTACCTGAGTAATTAGCAATATGATTTCCCTATCTGCACACTCCGCCATAAGTTACGGCTTTGGAGTTGTTTGATTTGTGGTGGCGTAGCGTTAAACTACAAAAAAACAACGGAAAATACCTCAATCTTGACGGCCTTTTTATGCATTAGACTTTTTCCGCCACGATAAGAAAATATTTTGGCTTATACCCTGATTGAATTTTTTCAACTTTTGGACTGCTAACCTTATTAGGATTTCCAAAGATAGCGCTATGTATTTTTCTGGCTAGTTTAATAGGGTAATGCTTTCTTAACCTTTGGCCATATATGCATGCTTCGTTCGTGGAGTATCCATATTTATTTAATAATGCCAAAAGCTCTTCGGGCACAAATTCCTGAGTATGAAATTTATTGGATGGCCTATCAGATAATTTTTTAGCTTTGGGTGAGGTGACCGGTCTATATGGAGATGAGACTAATAAAATCCCTCCTTTAGTTTGTAGGCCAGAAAGGTTTTCTATAGCAGATTCAAAACAGGTTATGTGTTCTATAGTTTCAAAACAGGTTATCAAATCGTAATTTACGCCATTATTAAATTTCGTAATATCACCTACTTCATATTGAATTAGATCTGATCCATAGTTAAGTCTTGCATGTTTTATTGCTGATTCATTCACATCAACACCCATATACGTTTCTGCTCCTGCCTCAATCATTATGGGGGCTGAGTAACCTGATCCACAGGCAATATCAAGAACCTTTTTACCTTGCGAAAACTTACTAGAAAAGCTGTATCTTGCCATATGGTCGGCTTCAATTCTGTCTCCTGATTTTCCAGGGACAAACCTTTCTCCGGTGAACTCAATGTCTGAATGCTTCATAGATATCCTATAATTTTGCATAACAGTATGCTAATGAGGTCTTTTACCCGATTAACAGAATTATCAGGTATACCTTTCTATAAGTTAAAAAGTGTTCCCCCGTTTAATAAATTCGAAAGGTATAAAGAAGGAAGGTATAACAAAGTAAGAAGACAATCCCTTTTATAAGCACAGCACCCCGCTGTCACATGATGGCGCAATATTCCCTTACGGCGATAGCACTAAACATCTCACATTTTTGTTTGAGCTGCAATTTTGATGATGGCCAAATGTGTGAGATGTATTGATTGGAGAAAGGGCTCTGAGCCTTTTCATTTTAAGGGATAAAATTTTATTCCACGGTTTCAAGGTTTCGGCTCCCGTTAGGATTGAGAAATAACTGGAACGTGACAACCAACCGTTGACCGTTTTCTGTGCTCTCTAGACTTGGAGTAAACGCCCGGCCACGACCATACCTTGCGCCGATGCGTACATAAAACCAAGTGGAACCTCTTAAGGTCGGGTCCAGAACCAATTGAGGCTGGTAACCATCAACCGGAGCGAGGATCATTTCTCTATGGATTTCTCGCTGTACCGTCGCATGAGGCTCATAAGGTACGACGCCCCCTTCGGCCGCAGTGAAATCCATAATGGCTGACACTGGCAGA
>NZ_CBFIHX010000148.1:0-6789 GCF_965662505.1 Pseudomaricurvus sp.
TTCTGGTTGGCAGTAGTAGCGGTGCTGGTGGCAGTTACGCCTTATGTTTTGCGACTGTCTGGATGGTTTTTTGAAAATGATGACCCGTGGTTGCTGCCGGCACTGTTTGGTTTACAGGCGGTATACGCAACCAGTGGCATTGCGTCCGCGACGCTGGTGCACGCTATGATTGGAGATGTCATCGATGAAAGCAGTCTTCGTACCGGACGGCGCGCCGAAGGTCTTTTTTATGCGGCTAACAGTTTTATGCAGAAATGCGTGTCCGGTTTGGGAGTGCTGGTTGCAGGTTTATTGTTAGCTGCTGTAAATATGCCGGAGGGCGCCAGTCCTGGCGAGCTGGATCCCGCAATTATTCGAAGCCTGGTGTTGATCTATATTCCATCTATCACGGTGTTGTATATCGTTGGGGCCAGTATGCTGGCTTATTATCGCATCGACCGGGCCAGTCATGAGGCGAATGTGGCGGAACTCAGACTTCGGGAAGAGCAGCGCTGATGGCAGAGGTGGATCGCGAAGCGCAGTACGCGGATTTCGTTCAGGATAATCTGAAAAGAAATTACCTCGCTAATTTTGTCCACGGCATGCTGGGGATGACCGGTTTTCGGCTTATCTATGCACCGACCATTGTTCCAGCCTATCTGTACTTGTTGAGTGGTTCACCTTTTTTAGTGGGACTGGGGATGGCGTTGTTGCAAGTTGGTGCCGTGTTTTCCCCAGTCATGGGCGCATCGTGGATTGAGCATCGTACTCGAGTGTTACCCACAGCAGTATTTGTCGGTGTAATGATGCGTGTACAGATTTTGGCGCTGGCATTGGTGGGTTGGTGGTTGGTGGAGCGGCCCCTGTTGTGGGCTACGTTTGCCATCTTGTTTTTACTGGGCTTTTTTAATGGGGCTCAGCGGGTCATTTTTCAGTTTTTGATGGCCAAGGTCGTTCCTATTGAGAGGCGGGGAAGTTTGCAGGCCTGGCGTAACCTCGCGGGTGGTGCGGTGGCGGCTGTGCTGGCCTATTGGGCGGGTGTGTCTGTCATCGATACCAATATGTGGGGTAATGGCTTCGGTACAACCTTTCTGTTGGCTTTAATTCTTACCAGCCTGGGTTTACTGATGTTGTGTGTGCTGTTACGGGAGCCTGAATTGCCTTCGGTTCGTGGGCGCATATCCCTGCGACGCAGAGTGCGCCAGTTTCCAGGTTTGTTACAAAACACCAGTTACCGTAATTTTTTGATCGCCCAGATCCTGGCTGCTGCGGGTCGAATAGCGGTACCATTTTGTATTGTCTATGCCGGTCAGGTCATGGCGTTGGATGGTAAGGCGCTCGGTCTGCTGTCGCTGGCGTTTCTGGGTGCTGATACGCTCTCAAATTTGCTCTGGGGAAGACTGGGGGATCGCTGTGGTTTCAGGTTGGTGCTTATGTGGTCAGTGGCGATATGGTTTCTGGCCTTGTTGTGTATTTTGATGGCCGACGCTCGTTGGCAGTTCTTATTGGGATTTGTCGGGCTTGGGGCGGCTCTGTCCGGGTACTTAATGAGTACCACAACCATGGTGCTGGAGTTTGGCGAGAGAGAGGATGTGCCGATGCGTCTGGCCTTGTCATCCTCTGCGGAAACGGCGATGGCTGTGGTGGGGCCTTTGCTGGGCGGGTTGGCGGCATCAGTTACAGGGCTGGTGCCTGTATTTGTGGTTTCAATGTTGTGTCTTGGTTTGTCATTTCTCGTGCTGGTATTTTGGGTGTGTGATCCCCGGCATTCCAAATCAGAATGACGGCAATGTACTTTTGGTTTGAAGTGATTGTTAAGGTTCTGACAGTAGAAATAAAGTATTTCTAAATGGGTTAATAAAACAGGCCTCGGGTAAGGGCGGAGGCGTAAAGCTCAACGGCCTGTTCGGGGCTCAGTTCATTAAGATGTTGGCGCAGATCGTAGGCGGCGTTAAGCATGTAGATAATGACTTGGGCGGTGAGTAGTGGGTCAATAGGGCGCAGGCTACCATCGGTGATTCCGTCAATCAGAAAACTGGAAAATCGCTGGGCATAGCGATCGGTGCGCAGTTGAATATCGGTTCGCAGTTCTCTGGGGAGTGGTTGCCAGGCGGTGGGTTTCAGCAGAGGAAATTCCGAGCTGAGCTGAATGTTCAGCAAAGTGGCCAATACAGATGACAGCTTGTGCCAGTAATTGCCCTTGATGGCAGAGGCGTCGCGCTGAATCAGCGTGATGCGGTGGTAGCTGTGGCGAAAGCACTCGCGAACCAAATCATCTTTTGTGGGGAGGTGATGGTAGAAGCTGCCTTTGGTGACATTGAGCTCGGAGGAGATACGCTCTACCGAAGCGCCACGATAACCCAGTTCATTGATCAGACTGGTGGCAGCCCGTAAAAACTGATCAGGGATGCCATCCTGACCACTGTCGAGTTCAGCTTCGTTCTGAGTCAGCAGTTGCGGCTGCCAGACTTGTTGATTCTCTGGTAACAGGCCTTGTTCAAATAGTTCGAACAAGCGCTGTTGTACCCGGGGGAAATCGCTAATCGAGTAGGGCACCGACCAGGCGGGTAACCATAGCATGGTGTTCAGCAGAATATGAGCGCGTGCGGAGTAGAGGAATTGATCCTGTGCGTTTTTGGGTTTGGGGAAAAAGGCTTCAACACCGTCAAAGAGTTTGTAATAGCGGGAAAGCAATTGCGTTTGATGAGGATCTTCCAGGGCTCTTAGGTCTGTCAGGGCTGCCAGCGG
Source organism: Pseudomaricurvus sp. (assembly GCF_965662505.1). Classification (NCBI taxonomy): domain Bacteria; kingdom Pseudomonadati; phylum Pseudomonadota; class Gammaproteobacteria; order Cellvibrionales; family Cellvibrionaceae; genus Pseudomaricurvus; species Pseudomaricurvus sp. Next base: position 2,728 of record NZ_CBFIHX010000148.1, read on the forward strand.
TGAGGTTCTTCTCAGGCGAATATCTGCGCGAAGTTCGCAGTGAACCTGAATGAATAGCTTGACCCTGGCTCGAGGATCGGGAGCCTGGCTGGCTTGTTCGATGAGACCTTCAAGTGCTGTGAGGGAGCGTTCCAGCGCGGCAGCGGCCAGCTGCTCTTTACGCTTGAAGTAATAGGTGACGCTGGTGGTGTTCAGGCCTACCAGCTTCGCCACTTCGACGAAGGTCATGCCCTTGATGCCCACCTGATTGATAAGTTCTGCTGCAGCGTCCAGGATGAGTTCACGTTTTTTATGAAACTTCTGAGTGGTTTTGCCGGAAGCTGTGTTTTTGACAGAAGGGCTGGTCATAATAGTGACAGTGTCTCTTGAGTTACTTGTCGGGTTTGCTGGTTGAAAAGTCTCTGCGAGCCGGCTGCAGCTCAGAAAATTTGATAGAGATTGTAAACGCTCAGGATTGAATTGTGTAATTTATGAACCGTTTATGTGATTTCACGAGTCCTATTAGTGACTAGCCTTCCCGAGATTCCCCTGCCTCGCCTATCAGGCGAGGCAAAACCTTTCTTAGATTGCTTTTTGTAAGCTCCTTTTTTCTACGTATCCTTTTCTACGTTTCCCTTTACTACGATCCTTTTTCTGCACTGACCTTTCTTCGATCTCCTTTCTCTATAGCCACCCTTTCTGCGTTCACTCAGGTAATTTCAGTGCCCGATCTCTTATAGGTCAATCCTATTAAAACGGTCGGCAGTAACGATTTTAACAATCGAGGCTGTTTTCCTACTATAGATCCCGTCAACGAGATTTGTGAATTCAACGGTTCACAGGACTCAACAACCCGATCATTAACTGTAAGGAAAATACTATGTCTCGCTCTCTTATCAATACTGAAGTTAAACCTTTTAACGCTACGGCTTACCACAATGGCGACTTTATCAGCGTTAGCGATGCTGATCTGAAAGGCAAGTGGTCTGTGGTGTTCTTCTACCCAGCTGACTTTACGTTTGTTTGTCCGACTGAACTGGGTGATCTGGCGGACAACTACGCCGAGCTGCAACAGCGTGGTGTTGAAGTGTACTCCGTATCCACCGATACCCACTTCACTCACAAAGCCTGGCACGACTCGTCCGACACCATTGGCAAAATTCAGTACCCAATGATCGGAGATCCAACCGGTCAGATCACCCGCAACTTTGAGGTGATGATTGAAGAAGATGGTCTGGCGGAGCGCGGTACTTTTGTCATCGATCCAGAAGGCAAAATTCAGATCGTAGAAATTAATGCCGGTGGTATTGGTCGCGACGCAGGCGAACTGCTGCGCAAGATCAAAGCGGCACAGTATGTTGCTGCTAACCCTGGTGAAGTTTGCCCGGCCAAGTGGAAAGAGGGTGAAGAGACCTTGGCTCCTTCCCTGGATCTGGTTGGCAAAATCTAACTGTTGATTATTGGCTTGTACTTAGATTAGCCGATGCAAGGCCCCCCGTAGCGGGGGCCGTTCTAACGGCACAGTAATCAACGATCAGACGGAATATGGAGTAACAGCATGTTAGACAATACCCTCAAACAACAATTGGACGCTTACTTAAACAATCTGGTTAAACCGATTCACATTACTGTGTCCACAGACGATAGCCCCAAATCTCAGGAAATGGTGGCACTGGCAGAAGATATTGCTGGCTTGTCTGAAAAGATTTCTTTAACGATCAATGACAAGGCCGACGCTGGAAATGTGGTCCGGGCACCATTGTTGGCAATTGCCCCACAGGGGGAGGAGGCGCGTGTTGAATTCGCCGGTCTACCCATGGGACACGAATTTACCTCACTGGTATTGGCGTTGCTGCAAGCGGGCGGTCACCCATCCAGGGCCAGTGCAGAGCAATTGGCTCAGATTACTGAGTTGGAAGGAGAGTTCACCTTTGAAACCTACATTTCCCTCAGTTGCCAAAACTGTCCTGATGTTGTGCAGGCGTTGAATCTGACCGCTGTACTGAATCCCAACGTACGCAACACCATGATTGATGGTGCGCTGTTTCAGGCGGAAGTGGCTGAGCGCAATATTATGGCGGTGCCTTCGGTGTACCTGAATGGCGAGCCGTTTGGTTCAGGCCGTATGACGTTGGATGAAATCCTGAACAAAGTGGATAGCAATGCGGGAGAGCGTCAGGCAGCAGCACTGGCGGAAAAAGATCCCTATGAAGTTCTGATCGTGGGCGGTGGTCCAGCAGGTGCTTCGGCAGCCATCTACTCTGCACGCAAAGGCACCCGTACCGGGGTCATCGCCGAGCGCTTTGGCGGTCAGGTGATGGACACAGTTGCGATTGAGAACTTCATCTCTGTCTCGGCAACCGAAGGACCCAAACTGGTGGCCAATTTGGAACAGCACGTTATGGACTACGATGTGGACGTGATGAAAACCCAGAAAGCCGTCGAGTTACGAAAAACTGATGGCGTGGTCGACGTCACCTTGGAAAACGGCGCTACCTTAAAATCCAAATCCGTCATCCTGGCAACCGGTGCACGCTGGAGAGAAATGAATGTGCCCGGTGAACAGGAATACCGCGGCAAAGGAGTAGCCTACTGCCCGCACTGCGATGGCCCTCTCTTTAAAGGCAAGAAGGTGGCGGTGATCGGCGGTGGTAACTCCGGTATCGAGGCGGCTATTGATTTGGCGGGTATCGTGGAGCATGTCACCGTACTGGAATTTGCGGATACTTTGCGGGCCGATGACGTCCTGCAGCGTAAGGCACGCTCCATGAATAACATTGACATCATCACCGAAGCCATGAGCACAGAAGTGCTGGGCGATGGCCAGCGAGTGACCGGTTTGAACTACACCGATCGCGCAACAGGCGCAGAAAAATCGGTCGAATTGGCGGGTATCTTTGTCCAAATCGGTCTGGTGCCTAATACCGATTGGCTGAAAGGTGTGGTGGATCTAAATGAGCGCGGTGAAGTGATTGTCGACAGTCGTGGCGAGACCAGTGTCCCTGGTGTCTTTGCTGCCGGTGATGTGACAGATTGCGCCTACAAGCAGATCATTATCTCCATGGGCTCAGGTGCGACAGCGGCTTTATCTGCGTTTGATCATTTGATTCGCTTGCCTGCTGAAGAAGAGGTTGATGTCTCTGCGGGGCAGGAGCAAGCCGCCTGACAGATTTCCCCATACCACTTTCTAGACCGTTTCTTTTGCCCCTGCATCTTTCGACAGATGCAGGGTTTTTTGGATATGGCGCCTGTTACTTCTAAGGTGCTTCTATAGTGCTTTTAAAGTTGTATCTGTTCTTCAGTGCAAGGGGGCGGGAGTCATTTTTCAATGGTTGACCAGAGCAAGTTCAGTGAATAAATCAGAGGGATATTCGTTGAAATATTTGGTATGGTAGCTCTTTGAATGTGGATAATCGCGCCATTTTTTGACTAAGCTTCGTCGAATTTGAAAGCGGCCAGGAATGCTAATCGCGGTAAGGAATAGAGGTAGCGTTAGGGAATGAAGGGATGAGTTTGAACGGGAAAGCTGCTTTTAAGCTAAATATAAAGAGACTATTTATTCCTGGCTTCAGTCGAGCGGTCTGGTCGGGAGTTTTGTTGTTGTGTGCCATTACGATGACGGGGTCAGCTCAAGCTGTTGAAAATCATGCCTTGGAGCAAATCACCCTGAAAGATGGCCTCAGCCAAAGCACAGTCTTTTCAGTAGAGCAGGATAGTACCGGCTTTATGTGGTTCGGAACCCGAAATGGTCTTAACCGTTTCGACGGTTACGGGTTTCGCAAATATTATACTCAGGATGGTATGCCCAGCAGCTTTATTTGGAGCATGCTGCGCGATGGCGACAGTCTGTGGTTGGGAACGCAGGGTGGAGGTTTGGTTCAGAGGCTCGCTAATGGTGATTATGCCAGCTTCCCCCAATCAGATGTTTCACAGTTGTCGTCCACAGAAGGCAATTATTCTGCTGTGCCTAAGGTCGTTGTGGATATTCAGCACAGTCGTAAGGGAGGCTTGTGGTTAGCGACCGAGGATAAGGGGCTGCAATATTATGACAAGAAAACAGGTCAATACACGGCCTATAATAAT
>NZ_CBFIHX010000149.1:0-6750 GCF_965662505.1 Pseudomaricurvus sp.
CACTCACCATCGCAATTTGGGCGGAATGCAATCCACCCAGGGCGTTTTTAACGCCTTCATTAATTGCTTTGTAATATCCGAGAGTGCTCTCCCAACTCATACCGCCCAGCAGTCCTATGGTGTTCATTTTTTGTCCGTTTTATTTCCCATGAATTGACTTATGGTTGTGATACATGCCTTAATGAACTGTCGTCAATTTCCTTATTTGGCCAGTATTCACTTAATTTTTCACCGTTGACCATCATAAAGACGATACACCACCAAACATAAGATTCTATGAGCAATTTAAGCGGCAAAAGTGATTTTTAATATAGGTATATAGTCTATGCTTGAGGTTATCTGTCTGCTCTCATCATAAAAATACAGCACAGCATATCGTCCACCAGATCGGAACCGCGTGAAACGTATGAATGCAAAAATCAGGCAAGCCATTGCGGATCTATTTCAACTCTCTTCTTCCCAAAGTCGTCACAAATGGCTCGCTCTGGTGATGGGGGAGACAACGGACCCTATCATACACACCCCTGCCGAAAAGGCTGAAATCAGGTCATACCTCCAGGCAGCTGATCAACAAATTGACAAAAACTCAAGATCACTGATAACCATCGAATTGCAAGAAACGGTCGCCGTCTTGAACGGAACGTCGTCCAGGTCCACCTACCTCACAGATCGCACTCTCAAAGCCATCAACCTGTTTAACAATGATGGTGATCACTTAGGCTTAATGATCGCTCTGTATGCCTCAGATGAACAGTCAGACAACCTGTCACGCATTGCTCAATTGGCGGAAAAGTTCATCATCGCTGGCAGATCGGAAGATGAGAATCAGCGAGCGGTTGAACACAGTTTCAATATCAATCGGGCAATTCTGAACACCCTTTATGATGCTGTGGTTATGACGGATCTGAAAGGCCGGATCCAAAGCATTAACCCTGCGTTTGAAAAAATGTTTGGTTACACGGAAAAAGATCTGATCGGTAAGTCCATCACGAAACTCATGCCACCAGAAGTAGCGCACCACCATTCAGACTACATGCAGAAGTACGCTGACGGAAAAACCTCAGGATCAATCATGGGTAACCTCCGTTCTCTGCAAGCTGTTCGGGCAGACGGCACGCGTTTTACCATTCAAATTGCCGTGACAGAAACCACTGTTGGTTCTGAACGTCTGCTGGTTGCGGCAGTACAGGACATCACCGCCAGTAATGAAGACCGGCTAAACCTGAAGCGGTTCCAAAAGACGCTCGACTGTACACTGGATTGCGTTTTTATGTTTGATGCGCAAACACTGCAGTTTTTTTACGTCAACCAGGGTGCCATAAGTCAGCTGGGATACACGCAGAGTGAGCTACTGAAATTACACCCCTACGATGTCAAACCACTCTTTTCGGAACCGGAATTCAGACAGATGATTCAGCCTCTGATAAGCGGCGAGGTGAATCGTCTAAACTTCCAAACAACTCACCGCCACAAGGATGGCCACGACCTCCCCGTAGATATTTCCCTACAGTATGTTGAACTGGATGGAGAGCCTTCCCGCTTTATTGCTATTGTCAGAGACATTTCAGAACAAAAGCGACACCAGGAAGAAATAGAACATCTTGCCTACTATGATCCATTGACCAACCTGCCTAACCGTAGTCTGATTCGCTCACGACTGGAATCCTGTCTAAGAAACAGCGCGGAAACACAAGCTTTTTCCGCTGTCATGTTGACCGATCTCGACGATTTTAAAACCATAAACGATACTTTGGGTCATCACGACGGTGACGAGCTGTTAATTGAAATCTCTAGTCGTTTTTCCAATGTGCTGAGTGATCATCATTCCATTTCAAGATTAGGCGGTGATGAATTCCTGGTAGTCATAAACACGGCACACAAAGAGTACAATACTGCACTGGAGAAGGTTATAGAAACCGCCAAGAAACTCTTAACAGCCGTTTCTCAACCCACCGTCACACTGGGAAATTCAAGGTCCATATCGACAAGCATCGGGGTTGTTCTGTTTAACGATGACTCCATCTGTGCCAGCGATTTAATGCGTATGGCCGACATAGCCATGTACGACGCCAAGAGAAAGGGGAAAAATAAATTCAGTCTTTTCGACGATGTCATGCAGCAAGAGCTTGTCAACGAGCAACACCTGGCAACTGACCTTAATACTGCTCTTGAGAATGGCAACGAAATTCTTCCCTGGTTCCAACCTAAAGTTAATCTGGATGGAAACACGATTGGATTTGAAGCGTTGGCGCGCTGGAACCATCCCCAACAAGGCCTTCTTAGTCCTGCCAGTTTTATTGAACTGGCTGAGAAGAAGCACCTGATGGAAAAATTAAGCGATCAGATTCTAATTAAATCTTGTCAACAGATGAGTGATTGGCGAAAGAAATTGGACATTGACGACTGGTCGGTATCAGTCAACATAAGTCAAAGCCAACTTTGTCTATCCACATTTCCAAATAAAGTAAAACAGACTCTCAAGGAAACAGGCCTTCGGGCTTCTGCCTTAATGCTTGAAGTCACAGAAAGTGTTCTGGCTGAGAATATTGATCTCAGCATCCAGCAAATGAAGCGGCTGAGAGCCATGGGCGTACGCTTCTCCCTTGATGATTTCGGTACCGGATATTCGTCCCTGTCGTACATACGTCAACTCCCGATAGATGAAATGAAAATTGACAAAAGCTTTGTCACCACACTACTGAGTGATAACGAAAGTCGATCTATTGTTAGAGTTATTTTGCTACTGGCTGACGTACTAAAACTCAATGTCGTAGCCGAAGGAATTGAAAACGAAGAGCAATGGCAATCCCTGAAAAAACTGGGTTGTCGAGAATTTCAGGGATATCTTTTCAGTCCACCGAAACCACCTGAAGAGCTGCTCGAACAATTGATCAAACAGAAGAAAGATTGAATAGATGATTCTTAAACATGGGGACTAAGGTGCAATCTTACAGGTGATTTTTATGTTTTATTTTTCTCGTAACCAGGCCTTAGATCAGACACTTCAAACCAGTCTGATTTAGACTCGCAGTAAATTTCATAGCCTGGTTCAGGTATTTTTCCTTCAGTCACCGTGCCTAGACGAAGCCTGATTATTTCTGGATGATCTGTTCGCTGGCTGTAAAGAGGACTGCCACAGTTGCTACAGAAGACTCTCTTTTTATTCGGACTGGAGAAAAATACTTTAGCCAGTTCAGAACCCTGAACGAAAGCAAAGCTTTTTAACTGAATCGGTGCATTGGTCACGAAGGGAGTGCCTTGCGCTCTCTTGCATTGATCACAGTGGCAGATGGCCACTTCATCTATTGGCTCACTGTACTCGTATTGTATTTTTTCGCAGAGACAACTTCCTTTAATCATATTTTCCTCAACTTCTTTTCCTCAACCTTTTTTCCTCAACTTTTTTTCCTCCACTTCGGTTTAGCTCCTCAGAACGAGGCGGTAAATGGTAAGAAAGGCTATTCAGCCGACTCGGTTTGAGACGTCAGATTCATGCACTTATCCAGACTGATCGCGCAGGCGGTTGTCACCACTCGACCTATCATCTCACCTAGTAATGTGTGCTTACCACAGAAGGCCTGAGTTGAATCACTGTCTGGGCAAAACACCGCGTGACTGTCGGTACCCGTACCACTGGCAGGCAAGCCAGAGAGTGGGCTGAAAATCCCGGCATCACGTACAGCCGTCACTTTGCTCTCTGTGAGCATCATCAGGGCTTCAACCATGGCTGCATCGGTTAGGGACTGATTCACGTAAAGCCAGATATTAATCGTCCCCGGGGATGGCTCCTCATCGGCAATATCACCCACTCGACGGACATTACTCAGTCCTGAGGTTACCCAACACTCTGCCGTCAAACCTGCACGACTCTCGAAACAGTGACCCAAAGATGACATCGAGGCAGCGGTCATCATAGCCGTTGTCGGTTGCGGTAGCTTCAACTCGGCGGCTTTCAGATTCAGGGCTTCTTCCGCTGGCAGACACGGTGACGGTGGGTTTTCATCAACCTTCCAATTGAGAAACGACGCCGCCTCCCTCAAACCACCATTCAGTACGGCAGAGCTTAGCACCCGACACATTGCAGGAGGCATCAACACCAGGTAATCACGGTGATTCACCAGCTCAATTTTAGACATGAATACTGCTACTTATTTTCAACCATAGGATTAAGTATTTCCTGAATCATAGAGTTTCCATTCCATTGGAAGCGATTCAGCTTTCTATTAAAAGCGTCCATAAAACAACGATCTCAACAATAGTAAACACTTACAAACATAGTATCTGCGGATATAAAAAAACCCGCGTTGGTTGATCCACATGGAACCACCCAAACGCGGGTTTACGATTAACGCCAGGGTTTAGAAAACCTTAAACGTCCAGGTTCGCCACTGCCAGAGCATTAGTCTCGATAAACTCGCGACGTGGCTCTACATGATCACCCATCAGGGTGGTGAAGATCTGATCGGCGCCAATGGCGTCTTCGATAGTCACTTGTAGCATGCGACGGCTTTCCGGATCCATGGTGGTTTCCCACAATTGTTCGGGGTTCATCTCACCCAACCCTTTGTAGCGCGAGATGTTATAGCCACGACGGGATTCAATCATCAACCACTCCAGCGCTTCGGTGAAGCTGGTGGTTTCTTTCTTGCGCTCACCGCGCTGAATGTAGCCACCCTCTTCGATCAAACCGTCGAGACGTTCACCCAACTTAACGATAGAAGCGTATTCGCCGGACAGGAAGAAGTCACGGTTGAAAATAAAGTCCGAAGGCACACCGTGGGCGGTGATTCGTACCACCGGGATAAACAGATGACGCTCGGTGTCTTCTCTAACCAGAACTTCGTAGCGGTGACTGCCGCTGCCGTTACTAACGGCCAATCGAGCGGACAACGCATCAGCCCACTTCTGCATCAAATCGTGACTCTTCAGATGCTCTTCAGTCACAGTTTCCAGATACACCAGCTGTTCCAGAACTTCGGAAGGATACAGACGAGACAACCGGTCAATTGTGGCCATAACAGCGCGATATTCTGCCACCAGGTTTTCCAGGCCTTCACCAGTGATGCCTGGAGCATCCACATTGACGTGCAATGACGCGTTTTCCAGTGCTGCCTGAGTCAGGAATTGGGTCAGTGCTTCATCGTCTTTCAGGTATTGCTCCTGCTTGCCTTTGCTGATTTTGTACAGCGGTGGCTGAGCGATGTAGATATGACCACGCTCAACCAGCTCACGCATCTGGCGGAAGAAGAACGTCAGCAACAACGTACGGATGTGAGAACCATCCACGTCCGCATCCGTCATGATGATGATGCTGTGATAACGCAGCTTGTCCGGGTTGAATTCTTCGTTACCGATACCGCAACCCAGCGCGGTGATCAGAGTACCCACTTCAGCACTGGACAACATCTTGTCAAAGCGTGCTTTTTCAACGTTGAGAATCTTACCTTTCAGCGGCAGGATCGCCTGAGTCTTGCGCGAGCGTCCTTGTTTGGCGGAACCGCCAGCGGAATCACCCTCCACCAGGTAGATTTCAGACAATGCCGGGTCTTTTTCCTGACAGTCCGCCAACTTGCCTGGCAGGCCAGCAATGTCCAGCGCACCCTTACGGCGAGTCATTTCACGGGCTTTGCGAGCCGCTTCACGGGCGCGAGCCGCTTCCATCATCTTGCCGACAATCAGCTTGGATTCCTGCGGGTTTTCCAGCAGGTAATCATTGAAGGAAACCCCCATCTCTTGCTCCACCGCAGTTTTCACTTCGGAGGACACCAGCTTGTCTTTAGTCTGGGAAGAGAACTTGGGATCCGGCACTTTCACCGAAATGATCGCTGTCAAACCTTCACGGGCATCGTCACCGGTGGTGTTAACCTTGTCTTTTTTGCCCAGGCCTTCACGCTCAATATAGCCATTCAAGCCGCGAGTCAGTGCTGCACGGAAGCCCGCCAGGTGAGTACCGCCGTCGCGCTGGGGGATGTTGTTGGTGTAACAGAAGATGTTTTCCTGAAAGCTGTCGTTCCACTGCAACGCCACTTCTACTCCCACACCGTCTTCTTCACGCAGAGTGTCGAAGTGAATGACCTGGTTAATGGGGGTTTTGTTCTGGTTGATGTGCTCAACAAAGGCTCGCAAGCCGCCTTCGTACTCATACACTTCTTCTTTGGCAGAACGCTCGTCTTTCAACACAATGCGCACGCCAGAGTTGAGGAAAGAGAGTTCACGCAAGCGCTTGGCCAGCTGATCGAAATGGAATTCAATGTTGGTAAAGGTATCAGCAGACGGGTGGAAGCGAACTTCAGTACCGGTAATGTCGGTATCTCCGACAATCGCCAAAGGTGCATCGGGAACACCGTGACGGTAGACCTGCTCAAACACTTTACCACCGCGACGGATGGTCAGTTCCAGCTTTTCAGACAGGGCATTTACAACAGAAACCCCCACGCCGTGCAGGCCGCCGGAGACTTTATAGGTGTTATCGTCGAATTTACCCCCGGCGTGAAGTACGGTCATAATCACTTCAGCGGCAGAAACCCCTTCTTCTTCGTGGATTTCAGTCGGAATACCACGGCCGTTATCGCTAACAGAGACGGATTCATCGGGGTGAATCACGACTTTAATCTCGGAACAGTGGCCTGCCAATGCCTCATCAATGGAGTTATCGACGATTTCAAACACCATATGATGCAGACCGCTGCCATCATCGGTGTCGCCAATGTACATCCCTGGGCGCTTACGAACTGCATCCAACCCTTTCAG
>NZ_CBFIHX010000150.1:0-6745 GCF_965662505.1 Pseudomaricurvus sp.
ACTTATAGCGAACTGAATCGCAGCCTCACGATCTGTCATTCGATGAACACGTTCTGGATGATCAAAACCAACCATCACATCATCCAGAATACTGTCTGGGTTTTCAGTGCGGGGATTATCGCTGGTCAACACAATCTCATCCGCAATTTTTTCTGCGACAGCGGCCATCAAGGGGCGCTTGCCGGTATCGCGATCACCACCACAACCAAACACGCACCAAAGACGCTGCTTGCTGTGCTGACGAATGGCAGACAACACCGATTCAAGTGCGTCAGCGGTATGGGCAAAATCCACCAATACCGTCAGCTCAGCATCTTTACTGACCAATTCCAGACGCCCCGCCACTGGTTCCAAGTCTTGCAGCTTCGCAACCAATTTCCGAGCCGGAAGACCCAGAGCACATCCACTGGCGACGATTGCCAGCAGGTTTTGCAAATTAAACTCACCCCAAACGGACAGATTCACAGGAAACTGGCCTTCCGGAGTGCACAAGTTCGCAGTGACACCTTCCGGTGAATACTGAATAGCGTCAAAGCTAAAATCTGCCTCTTCACGTAAACCGTAGGTCAGCAACTGAGTGTTATCTGACAGTGCCTGCATAAACGTCCCGGCAAATACGTCGTCGACGTTAATAACGGCCGCGCGCAGGCTCTCGAATGCCATAAGCTGTGCTTTGCTGGCAACGTAGCTGGCCATATCACCGTGGTAATCCAGATGATCACGACCAATATTGGTGTAGACGGCAACGTCAAACTCGACTGCCGCAACCCGCCCCTGATCCTAACTATGAGAAGAAGCCTCCATCACCACGAATTTGGCGCCCTCATCACGCAACCCTGATAGCACTCGCTGAGCTGCTATGGCGTCAGGAGTAGTCAGACCGGTATTGATCATCGTGCTGCCAACCAGGCCATACCCAAGCGTGCCTACAGAGCCCGCCGGGGAGTCTTCGGTATTCAATAACTGTGCTAACCAATGGCTACAGGTGGTTTTTCCGTTTGTACCAGTGATGGCCACCATCGACATGTCCCGCGATGGATTGCCATACCAGCTACCCGCCAGCGAACTGAGCCGTTGACGTAAATTTGGTAAGGCAATATGGCAAACACCGTCAGCCAACGCCGATGAGGCTTCCGCATCCCCTTCCGACAAAACCAGAGCCGCACCATTCGTCAGCGCAGCATCAATAAATTTTGTTCCATTCAGCTCAGAGCCAGATAGCGCCACGAAGGTGTCTCCACGGCTTACTTGACGACTATCCAATACAAGCGGACCCACCGGATGATCTTCTAATGCTGACAACGACAAGTCGGGCAGCAATTGCCCGAGGGTTGGATAAGTCGTTCCGACGTGCTGGCTCATCACGATAAGGGCTCCCGATGGTTTTTCGGTTCACTAGCCACTTTCGCTTTCTCTTGATGATTCACTTCTGGCGGTACATGCATCAAACGTAGAGCCCCTTCCGCCACTTTGGAAAACACCGGAGCAGCGACTTCGCCACCGTGATATTTACCGGAAGACGGGTCTTCTATATTCACCACCACCACAATTCGAGGATTATCCGCTGGAGCCATACCCGCAAATACCGAACGGTAACGGTTGTAGACATATCCCTCTTTACCGACCTTGTGAACTGTTCCAGTCTTGCCGGCTGCCGGATACGCCTCAATTTGAGCTTTACGGGCGGTACCCGTTGAGCCCATTACGGTTTTCAGCATATCCACGACATCGTGAGAAATCTGAGAAGTCACGACTTGATCGCCCAACTCATCCGCACTCAGGTCACTCTTCTTGTCATCACTCAAACGCAACAGGCTAACCGGTTTTTTAACACCGTAATTCGCGACCACACCGTAGGCCTGGGCCAGCTGCAAAGCAGTCGCGCTCATACCATATCCGAACGCGAAGTTGGCACGTTCAATATCGCTCCAACGACTCCGGCTTGGCAGTACACCGACGCCTTCACCAGGAAAACCCACACCTGTTCCCTGACCGAAGCCCAACCGATAAAACATGTTGCGAACTACATCCGGCTCCAGATCCAGAGCCACCTTACTGATACCAACCTGACTGGATTTGGTAATGACTTTGGTGAGATCAATAACACCGTAGTTAACTGGGTCCAGCAGCGTCTTTTTACCCACACGGATATAACCTGGACTGGTATCAATCATGGTGTGCGGGTGGTAACGGCCGCTTTCCAGAGCTGCCAGTACGGTTAAAGGCTTCATTGTAGAGCCCGGTTCAAACTGATCGGTAATGGCCCGGTTCCTCAGCGCCGACACTTTAATACCTGTGCGGTCATTGGGGTTATACGAAGGCTGATTGACCATTGCCAATACTTCACCGGTCTTGACATCCAACATCACCAGACTGCCCGAAGATGCCTGATTTTCTGCCACTGCCTGCTTCAGCTCCCGATACGCCAGGTACTGTAAACGCAGATCAATACTCAGATGAATATCTTTACCCGCTTCAGGCGCTTTAAGTTGTCCATCATCTTTAATGACTCGGCCCTTGCGATCTTTCAATACGCGCTTGGAACCCGAGTGACCAGATAACCAATCGTTGTAGGCGAGTTCAATACCTTCCTGGCCGCGTTCATCGATATTGGTGAACCCAACCAGATGTGAAGTTACTTCGCCCGCAGGATAAAAGCGCTGATATTCGGTACGGCCATAAACACCCGACCAGCGGTTGGCAAGAATATTCTCAGCCTTTTGAGGCGGCATATTGCGCTTTAAATACACAAATTCTTTGTGCTGATAGCGCTCCAGCTTTTTACGCAAGCCAACTTCTGAAACATCCAGAGCTTCGGCCAAAGCCGCAACCTCAACAGCATCCGACTTGAGCTCTGAAGGATTCGCCCATAGCGACACCAAAGGAGTGCTCACCGCCAAAGGCTCACCTTTACGATCGGTAATCACACCGCGGTGCGCTGGAATCACTTCGGTACGCACAGTGCGGGCATCGCCCTGCCCCTGCAGGAACTCAAACCCCTTATCTTCACCCGGCACAACCTGCAGCAAAGCAACGTGCCACAGCAACGCCGCCATCAGCACAGCCAACAACAACACCGCCAGCGCAAAGCGCCAGCGGGCAATCGTCACTGTCTGAACGGTCTGGCGAGAGTTGCGACTCATTTAGTCACCACCACCAGTTTTTCGCCTCGGGGAATAATCATATTCAGCTTACTTTTAGCTTCCTTTTCAATACGGCTGTAGGCCGACCACGCGCTGTGCTCGAGCAGGTATTGCCCCCACTGAACATGCAACTGAGCCGCTTCGCGACGCATAACTTCCAATTCATTTAAACGAGTTCTGGATTCGTGAGTACTGCGAACCACGCCAAGTGCACTGGCCAACACCAAAACCCACAACAGCAACAACACAGACCACTGCTGCTTGCTGCTCAGAGCCTTGACGCTAACTTTGTCAGTTTTTAAAGCACTCACCACTGTTCACCGTCACCAGAAAATCGTTATTGTATTTTTTCTGCAACACGCATGATTGCACTTCGTGACCGCACATTTGCATTGACTTCATCGTCCTGCGCACGCACAGCTTTGCCTTTTGATTTCAGGCGTTTATTCAATTCGGAGTCCATAATGGGCAAACCCGCCGGCACATCCAGACCACGCTCCTGACGACGAATGAAACGTTTTACAATTCGGTCTTCCAGTGAGTGGAAACTGATTACAACCAGACGACCACCAGGCTTTAACACTTCCAGCGCCTGATCCAGCAAAGACTCCAGATCGCCCAGTTCGTTATTGATTTCGATACGAATCGCCTGAAACACACGAGTTGCCGGATTTTTGCCTTTCTCCCAAGCCGGATTGGCTTCGGCGACCACTTTGGACAAATCCAGAGTTCTCTCGAAAGGACGATCCACGCGGCGCTTAACAATGGCATTGGCAATACGCTTGGCAAAACGCTCTTCGCCATAGCTTTTGAACACCCGCACCATCTCTTCTTCGTCGGCGCCATTCACCCAGTCCGCTGCACTCTGACCGCGCGTCGTATCCATGCGCATATCCAGAGGACCATCATTGAGGAAACTGAATCCGCGCTCGGCAACATCCAACTGCGGAGACGACACCCCCAAATCCACCAACAAACCATCCAGTTTGCCTTCCAGATCACGCTGCGCCATAAACGACTGCAGCTCGGCAAACGAACCATGCTCAATTTCAAATCTGGGATCTTCTGCATGAAGCTGCTGACCGGCAGCGATTGCTACCGGGTCTTTATCAATGCCAATCAGCCGACCTTCAGTTGCCAGGCTTTTCAACAGCAAACGACTGTGGCCGCCTCGACCAAAGGTACCGTCGACGTACACGCCGGCTGGATCTGTCACCAGGGAATCTACCGCCTCTTGCAGCAGGACCGTGATGTGCTTATCACTCAGTTGCTCTTCGCTCATGCCAATTCTCAACAGTTAAGAAGTTATAAAGACAAGCTCTGCAGCTCGTCCGGCAGCGGTGCATCGTCGTGTTCATCCAGCAGAGCGTTCCAATCTTCTTCGCTCCACAATTCGGCCTTCTCATTCAGGCCTACCAGTACCAGTTTCTTATCCAGATTCGCGTAATCACGCAAAATGGACGGCAACAACACCCGGCCATTACCATCCAACTCCAATTCCGTTGCATTTCCCAATACCAGACGCTGCAAACGGCGCACTTGCTTATGACCGTTTGGCAGGGCGCTGATTTTCGCGCTCACTTCACGCCACTGGGGCTCGGGATAGATATTCAGACATTTTTCATAGGGGTTGGCGGTGATAACCACACGTCCGTTACAGGCAGCCGCCAGCAGATCGCGATACTTGCTCGGTATCGCCATCCGCCCTTTTGCATCCATATTGATGGACTGACTGCCTTGAAACACGCTGTTTCCCCAAGTTGGGATTGGTCCGGATTACCACTCACCGACACCAATCATCCACAAAAATACACTTTTAACCACTTTCTACCACACACTGCCACTATAAATCTGCACAGGGCAAAGTCAAGGAAATAGGATGGTAAAATCAGCAATAAAGAAGGGAATTTCGGGAAACTTGCAGCGATCATTCAAAACCGAAAAGTTTTAAAGACAAGGAAACTCAATAAAACCAAGACGATAGAAAGCAAACTTAAAGTAATACATTAAGTTTGAGACTATTTGCTTTGATTTGAATATGTCTCTTATGAAAAAGGGACATAAGATGGGGAGAACACCCCCTTCAGAAACCCTCGCCAACAGCGCCTAAAGCGCACTGCTCGCAAGGTCAGAATTTAAAGAAGTCGGTCTATAAGCCGGGTTCTGTCATCGACAGTCATTCATCTAGGGCTTGCGTCACCACAAGCCTCAAGCAACCTACCCGCCTTCAGTGCGGGTCGCACCGTAGAAGGCCTATTTGGTCTTGCTCCGAACGGGGTTTACCATGCCACAAACTGTTACCAGTTGCGCGGTGCGCTCTTACCGCACCCTTTCACCCTTACCTGTGCACCTCCTCCGAAGAGAAAGGCCATCGGCGGTTTGCTCTCTGCTGCACTTTCCGTAGGCTTTCGCCCCCCAGGCGTTACCTGGCGTTCTACCCTTTGGAGCCCGGACTTTCCTCTCCCTGCAGACACAAGGTCTGGCAGGCAGCGACTGTCTGACCGACTTCAGAAGAGAAGATTAGCGCCAGGATCAAGAAACTGCAAGTACCAACTACTCTAAGGCCTGCTGACACTAATTTAACGATCCTGCTGGAGACCCTTTTTGGGTCCAGCAAGGCCGGGAGGAGTGTGATGCAGCCATCTCCATAAGCAAATGACTACAACGCTGGGCGCAAAAATGGACCCAGCCAGCGCGCTCAATCAATCTTCCACGTCGTCGACATCAATCTGGCCACTCAGGCGTCTGCGAATATGAGACCAGGACATCCCCACTGCGAGAATAAAGGAAAGGATGATCAACACCACATACTCAAGGGCGTCTCTGGACTCCATGCTCAGCCATCCCCAATCGATCAACAGCCAGACAATACAGCCACACAGCGCAACCCCCAAGATGACGCCCAGCCAGTCCAGGGCCATGAAAGTGGCTCTCAGATAAACAACCCAGGCAATCAACAACACAACCCCGACGATTGCGACAATCGGACCAAAGGGCGTTTCAGAGCTCAAAGCCCAAGAGATATAGGAGTAACCACTGGGATTGTAGGTAGCAAATACCAGCACGAAAGCAAACAGCCATCGCAACATAAAGCTGCCAAAAGTAAAGGATGAAGCCATATCATTGTTTTCCATGTTAAATACTAGCGATGAATCTAGAGCACAAGAGGCAACCGGGCAAGTCAGAGTGATGTAAAAAATCGAGCCACCCAAGTTTAGAGCTAAACCCATTTCCCGACAGCTATGCCACACTGTTAGTTATATTCATCATCAACGGCCAGGCAACAGCCTTTGTTTACCGACCGTCCCGGCCCTTACTGATAATGCGGGAGATACTCTATGGCCCCTTCGCGCTCAACGTCTTACTGGCAGGAGCTTGATAAATCCCACCACCTGCACCCCTTTACCGACTTTCAGCAATACCGACAAACCGGCGGCAGGATCTTTGACAAAGCCGAACACATCTATATCTACGACTCCGATGGCAACGAGATTCTGGACGGCATGTCTGGCCTGTGGTGCTGCAACCTGGGTTACAGTCAGCCAGAGATCACTAACGCCATCAGCGAGCAACTGCAGAAGCTGCCCTTCTACAACAACTTT
>NZ_CBFIHX010000151.1:0-6730 GCF_965662505.1 Pseudomaricurvus sp.
TCATTGCTGTCGCGGTACAGGCCATCGACGTGCAAGGCGAAAGCGCCGCTACCGCCGTCCAGGCGAAACACGCTGGCGGAACCGTCATTGACACTGCTGTAGCGGGTTTCGAGTGCGCCGCTTATGCCCTCTGCCTGACGAGAGGGAATTCGCCCATCTATCACATTTACCACACCGCCGATGGCGCCGCTGCCAAAGCGCAGAGTCGACGGCCCCCGCAGGATTTCAATTTGATCCGCCAGCAGTGGCTCAGTGGTATTGGCGTGGTCGGCACTGGTGTTGGAAGCATCCAGTGTATCCAGGTTGTCCTGCATGACCTTCACGCGATTGGCGCTCTGACCGCGAATGATTGGGTTGCCGACACCGGGGCCGAAGGACGCTGAACTGACACCTACCTGGCCAGAGAGAGTATCGGCCAGGGTTGCCGACGCATCGCGACGCAACTGATCGCCATTGAGTACCGACACCGGACGGGCGTTGTTGCTGTGTTGGTTGTGAATGGGAGACACGCTGACAATCACTTCTTCCAATTGGCCGGAGGCAGTGTGGTTGTGGGGTTTGTTGAACTTTGAGGTCTGAGTGTTCTGATCATCGGCGTAGACATTCAGACTCAGGCCGGTATTGGTGGCCATAATGACGGCGGCCAGAGGTAACAGACGGTACTTCGTTGTATTTTTCAAGATTGTATTTTTCAAGGTGGAGCTCTCCAAAAAACCTGTGCGCGTTAAGACCTCATGTCATCAGGTCCTTGAGGCACGCAGCCACAGGGGTCTCTAAACATCAGGCCTGTAAGGCATCAGGTCAGTAATGCGTTAGCCGGAGTGCAATGAGTGTTGGGCTGCGATTTGGCCAAGAAGCCGGGAACCGCACACAAGCTCATCACGCCAACAGGCTGATAAAACCAGTCAAATAGCGTTTTGGTTTGAAATAGACGTTATAAAAACGTGAGAGGAGAGCCCGCAGGTGGGGCGCGAATAGCGCTGGACCGGAAGGGGGCCTGGGTAGCTCGGGTGGTATCAAGATCGACGGGCGCAAAGGCCACTTGCTCAGGCAATCCGGGCAGAGCGTGACTGCCGGACAGGGCGGTTAAGTTGGTGTGGTGCAGACACAGGGTACAGTCCGCGACATTGTGGTCATCCAGATGCTGGTGAGCAACGGTGGCCAGTTGCGCAAGAGCCAGCAGCAAAAGCAGCAGTGGCAGCCAGCGTCTGGCGGATTGGATGGTGAGTGTCGGGTGCATAGCGTTATGGGGCGATGCCGGAACCTGTGTGGGTTAGTAATGTTATATGGTTACATTTTGCGTCGGAAGAGCGCAAGCTGAAATTGATTGAAAATGTGATTCACAGACTAAAACAGATGTCTATTTGGGAGAGTTTGCAGTTATTTCACCTCGGTGTTTTGAAGGCCTGGTAAGCAGGGGAGGCGCTGGCTCGTGTAGAAGGCAATGGTGGAATCCTTCGATTGGAGCCTGCTATGGGAACAATAGGAAACCAGTAGTAGGCCAACAGTAGGCCAACAGGGTCGGAGCGGGGTATAATTCGCGGCTCGATACCGGCAGCTGGTGGGTGAACCGTCAGTCTTAGCCGCTTTTCACGAATGACCGGAGATCAATATGGCGGAACGTACCGCATCCGTGAGCCGCGATACGCTCGAAACCCAAATTACCGTGACCGCGAATCTGGAAGGCAAGGGCACAGGCACCTTCGATACCGGCGTGCCTTTCCTGGAGCACATGATGGATCAGATTGCCCGTCACGGACTGATTGATCTCGACATCACCTGCAAAGGCGACACCTACATCGATGACCACCATACCGTGGAAGACATCGGTATCACCTTGGGGCAGGCGGTAGCCCAGGCGCTGGGTGACAAGAAAGGTATTCGTCGTTACGGTCACGCGTATGTCCCCCTGGACGAGGCTCTGTCTCGCGTGGTTATCGACTTTTCCGGTCGTCCGGAACTGATTATGCACGTACCGTTTACCCAGAAGCGCGTGGGCAAGTTTGATACCGAGCTGTTCTGGGAGTTTTTCCAGGGCTTCGTCAATCACGCTCAGGTAACCCTGCACATCGATTGCCTGCGTGGTCACAATGCGCACCACCAGATTGAGACCGTGTTTAAAGCCTTTGGTCGTGCCCTGCGCATGGCGCTGGAGCTGGATCCGCGTATGGCGGGGATGATGCCGTCCACCAAAGGGACGCTCTAAGTCGAGCAGGCTGACCGCAACTGAAATCGTCGTCATTGCGAGGAGCCCGAAGGGCGACGCGGCAATCCATTATGAGCACTCTGCACAGATAGCTCTGCCATACATGGATTGCCGCCTAAAGCCCCTACTGTTGGCGCTGCGCTCCTCGCAACGGCGGTTGCATCATTTTATGGGTGCGGGCAGAGGTCAGATTTTCAACGAGTTTCAGACTTTCAACGAGTTACAGAACACAGAGAACCAGTATGTCGACAAATCGCATTGCCGTGATTGATTACGGTATGGGCAATCTTCACTCCGTGGCCAGTGCCCTGGAGCACGTGGCGCCAGAGGCCGAAGTGACCATTACCTCTGATCGTGCCGTGATCGAACAAGCCGATCGCGTGATCTTCCCCGGCGTGGGCGCTATTCGCGATTGCATGGCCGAAATCCGCAACTCCGGTTTTGATACGCTGGTGCCTGAAGTCATCGCCAGTGGTAAGCCGATTCTGGGTATCTGCGTGGGCATGCAGGCGCTGATGGATCACAGCGAAGAGAACAACGGCGTGGAATGTCTGGCTCAAGTGCCGGGCACAGTGCGCTTTTTTGGCAAGAACCTGCGCGACGAGCAGGACGAACAGCTGAAAGTCCCACATATGGGCTGGAATCAGGTCACTCAGTTGACCGATCACCCGCTGTGGCAGGGCATCGAGAACGGCAGTCGTTTCTATTTCGTGCACAGCTTTTACATTCAGGCGGAAAAGCGCGAGCAGGTGGTGGGCAGCTGTCACTATGGTCTGGACTTCGATGTCGCCATCAGTGATCGCAACCTGTTTGCGGTGCAGTTTCACCCGGAAAAAAGCCACACCGCGGGCTTGCAGCTGCTGAAAAACTTCGTCCACTGGGATGGTCGGGTTTAAGCTCGGCTCACCACAAAGATCAGAATTCGGACCCTGCTTCTGAATTCGGAACCTACTTTCGGTAAACAGTTATGGCTCTCGCAAAACGTATTATTCCCTGTCTGGATGTGGACAATGGCCGCGTGGTCAAAGGGGTCAACTTTGTCGGCATTCGCGACGCCGGTGATCCGGTGGAGATTGCCAAGCGCTACAACGAACAGGGCGCGGACGAAATTACCTTTCTCGATATTACGGCTACTCACGAAGGTCGCGACACCACAGTGCATACGGTGGAGCAGATCGCGTCGGAGGTCTTTATCCCGCTGACGGTGGGTGGTGGCATTCGCACCATCGATGACATTCGCACCATGCTCAATGCCGGCGCTGACAAGGTCAGTATTAACTCGGCGGCGGTGCACAATCCGGATTTCGTCCGTCAGGCCTCCGAACGTTTCGGTGCCCAGTGCATTGTGGTGGCCATTGACGCCAAACGCGTCAGTGCTGACGGTGAGCCCGGTCGCTGGGAAATCTTCACTCACGGAGGCCGCAAGCCTACCGGTATCGACGCGGTGGCCTGGGCGGCGAAGATGGCTGACTATGGTGCCGGTGAAATTCTGTTAACCAGTATGGATCGTGACGGCACCAAAAACGGTTTCGATCTTGGCGTGACCCGCGCCATCAGCGAAGCGGTACCCGTGCCGGTGATCGCATCGGGGGGTGTGGGTAATTTGCAGCACCTGGTGGATGGAGTCAAAGAGGGTCGGGCGGATGCCGTCCTGGCAGCGAGTATTTTCCACTTCGGTGAGCACTCAGTGCCGGAAGCGAAAGCGTTTATGCAGCAACAGGGCGTTGAAGTTCGGTTGTAACGGACGATCCGGCAAACAGATTAAACGAGCCGGTCATCAGGAAAGGGCAAAGCAGCAGGAAAGGGCAAGGCAACTGGACGCATCGGCAAGAGAGCCGTGCGCCCAGGGGTTCGCGTCTGGAAGGGGTCAGCCACGTGTTTAGGCCTAATGCTACGTGGTATTTATGCCACGTCGCGACCGTACTGCTCCAGCGTCGATGGGAAGTTGGGGTCACTGGTGAAAATAAACTCGATGAAGTCCGAGCAGCCAGCTGCTGCATCATCCTCGCTGTCGAATGGACCGATATCCACGCCTTCGCGGGTGGTGTAGTACCAGTAATCGTCTTTCTTGAAAAAGCGTTCGTTTCTTTCGGGTAGGCTTCCTGTCTCACCCTGACGTAAAGTTGTCATCATTATCTCCTTATTTCACCGTTACGAAACTTCTCTCACCACGCCTATGTAAGCCGTGGAAAATTTAAGAGTGGGTAATGGCGGTCCGTAAAAACGTCTGTCACGGAAAACCATTTACGTGCCAAAAGGTGCCGGAACTTTACCGTCTAAAAAATAAAGGTCAAGCCTCTTGGTGTGCAATCCTTGCCTGAAGATAGCTCTCAACGACACCATCATCATGTTTTTCGCGCTTCCAAGCAACTCATGACACGTAATATACAGTCATTTGTACCAATTGGCTGTTTGTCAGCCCAGTGTCCGCTGTGTCTTTATTAACTATAGATCCCGTACCGAAGAGGGAGTTTCCGTTTGAGCCTGAGTTGTTGGGTTCTGTGACACAGTCCCCGCTAAAAGGCGTGAAACTGGCACCAATTGAACGCCGAGACGTCCAAGTTCGGGCAGAACGCGGTCCAAATAGGCCAGTGTCTCGGGGTACGGATGGCCGATGGCTATTGCGCTACCGCGCTCACGGGCTAACTGGATCAGAGTATCAAACTGCTGGCCAATGGCTTCCGCGGTGCGGGTGTTATCGAGAAAAACATCCCGTTTGCGGGTCGGAACACGATTGGCCTCGGCGGTTTGAAGGGCCACGCTTTGGGCGCTGGTGCGGCTGTCGATAAAGAACAGGTTTTCCTGCGCCAGTGCGGTCATCAGCCACTGCATGGGTTGCGGTCGCTGAGTCAATTCGCTGCCCATGTGGTTGTTGAGGCCGCGGACATGGGGGATGGAGGCCAGATTGCCTGTCAGTGTGGTTTCGAACTCCTGTTGGCTCATCTCTGCTGTCAGGCCACCCACATCCAGCTTGCGGTGCTGAACGGTACTCATGGGCACGTGCAGCATGATTTCCTTACCCTGTTGAAAGCCCAGCTCGGCCAGCTTTGCTCCGTGTGGGCTGTGTGGCAGCACCGCCAGTGTCAGCGACCCGGGGAGGCTCGCGGCCTCGGTGCCGTAAGGCAGGCTGTAGCCCACATCGTCGATGATGATGGCAATTTTGATGGGCGTGTTGGCGTCAGACGTTTCGGGAGTTGCAGGCTGAGGCTGCGGGGGAGCGATGGCGTGCTCAGGACTTGTCGCCTCGGAAGATGTCGTCGGGAGCGTCTCTGAAGATGAGATGGGTGTCGTCGACCGTGGCTTTTGAGGTTGTATCGCGCTGCCTTGAGCATCAGCCGGAGCTGATTGCGCGGCTGGGTGAGTGTCAATGTGAGGACTGTCCGACTTGCCGAGCGTGGCTTTCCAGAGAGAATAGCCGAACAGTGTCAGGCACAGTCCCAGAGCGGTATACAGTAAGAGGGTGGTCAGTTGTTTCAAGGGAGGCTCGCGCGTTGATCGTGAGTGCTGTACCAGCCGGTCATGTCTTGTATATCGATATCTTATGACTCGACTGGTTCGATGATCAGGCGATCATAGCACAGCACATTCACGCTCTTTGAGAGGTCAGTCTTCTTCCGGAAGGGGCTCGTCCTCCAGCGCGGCCACGGTCTTAGCTGGCCGAGGCAGGTGATTGCCAAACAGGTTGAGACCTTTAAGCAGATTCAGAGCTTCAAAGACCTGATTGTCTTCTGAAAATAAATTCTCCTTCTGACTGTGAGCATCTGCGCGGGACTTGCTGTCCTGAGCCTTGCCGCCGTTGGCGTTATCCAGCCGTCCCTGTAAGTCGGCTTCAGTAATGTGCAGACCGCGGGACTTGAGGGCTGTGACCTGGGCGCGTTCCACTTCAATGTCGGGGATGATGCCCTGAGCCTGAATCGAGCGGCCGTTGGGGGTGAAGTAGAGTGCAGTGGTGAGCTTGATGGCGCGGTCTTCGGCCAGAGGAATGACGGTTTGCACCGAGCCTTTGCCAAAGCTCTGAGTGCCGAGAATCACGGCGCGACGATGATCCTGCAGTGCGCCGGCGACAATTTCCGAGGCGGAGGCTGAGCCGTCGTTGATCAGAACCACGATGGGCAGTCCGTGTGTCAGGTCGCCGGGTTTTGCCTTGTAGCTCAAATCGGAGTTGCTGACGCGGCCTTCGGTGTAGACGATCAGGCCGTCTTCCAGAAAGGTGTCCGCCACTTCCACAGAGGCCTGCAAGACACCGCCCGGGTTGTTGCGCAGGTCGAGGATTAGCCCTTTCAGACCCGGATCTTCTTTCTCCAGTTTTTGAATGGCCTTGACGGTGTCTTTACCGGTATTGACCTGAAACTGGGCGATACGCAGATAGCCGTAGCCCTCTTCAATAATTTTGGAACGCACACTTTGTACGGTGATGATGGCGCGGGTCAGTTCCAGATCAAAGGGTTGCTCTACCCCTTCGCGCACGATGGTCAGGGTAATATCGCTGCCTTTCGGGCCGCGCATCAAATCAACCGCGTCATT
>NZ_CBFIHX010000152.1:0-6716 GCF_965662505.1 Pseudomaricurvus sp.
TCTAACCCTCAATCGCTGCCATCAGCTCCATGCGATTATTGGTGGTGTTGGACTCACCTCCACAGAGCTTTTTTTCGACTTCGCCATAGCGCAATAAAGCCCCCCAACCACCAGGCCCCGGATTTCCCTTACAGGCCCCGTCAGTAAACAATTCAATTTGCTTCACACTTTCCTCAATCAGTTTGTTTCTCTGTGAGCGCTAGCGCTCGGTTGAGCCGGTTGCCGGTTTCTTTT
This sequence comes from Pseudomaricurvus sp., assembly GCF_965662505.1. Classification (NCBI taxonomy): domain Bacteria; kingdom Pseudomonadati; phylum Pseudomonadota; class Gammaproteobacteria; order Cellvibrionales; family Cellvibrionaceae; genus Pseudomaricurvus; species Pseudomaricurvus sp. Next base: position 235 of record NZ_CBFIHX010000152.1, read on the forward strand.
TGGACGCTGTGCCCATCGTTGCTTTTACCGATGTATCTATGGTTTCGCCACTACGACGGCAACCGGATTGATTACCTGCCGGCTCTGGCATTCGAGGCGTGGGCTTCCCAATCACCAGGCCGGCCACCGGATTAAAGTTACTCCAGACTGGCTTAATCGGTGTCATTGACACCCTGTCTTTTCGTGCCAATAAAATATAATACCCGCCAAACGGAAGTCTCATGGACTGGCAGAGCCGCTCCCAAAAACCGAATCGTTCCAACAACCCTGCATGGTTAACCGGCAGTCGGTAAAAGCCACGCTTTACCTCAACAGGCTCACAATCGAGCAGGCGCAGCCAGTCTTTAATCCGGCTGGGGCGTAACGAGCTGCGGCGCCAGAAACTTCCTGCCCCAAACCATTGAGCCAGCAGTTTATAGCCACCCTGCAGGCTCCAGGGATGAAAGCCTACAATTATCAGGTGACCCCTCGCAATCAACACCCGATTCGCTTCGCGGAGGATTTGGTGAGGGTTGGTGGCGTACTCAAGCACATGATGGAGAATCACCACATCAATGGATTCTTCAGGCAAGGGTAATGACTCAAAATCACACAGCGCACCACAATCAAATTTTGTCTGAGGAGCCAGCCGGAATCGATGATTAATCCTGCTACCTGTGCTCAATCCCACCTGATCGAAGCAGCTCATCTCAAGCAGGTGATAACCGAATAGCTCGCTGAGCAATTCATCCATCTGCTCATGTTGCTGGTTGAAGATGGCATTTCCCAGGGCTGACTTTTCCCACCCTTGCAGCGCTTCCATGGTCTCATTTAATGAACGAGTGCCATGACGCTTATTGGCCCAGTGCATGATTTTGGTAAAAACGTTCATTGAGCCCAATTTAACTCCTTCACCAGTCCGGATTTATGAGTATCAGTAGGCGCCATACTGACGGTCACTGAACAAAATTCAACCAGACGCTTGTGCATTCGCAGGCACCTTTCGGTATTATGCCGATATACACACAAAAGCTCTACGAGACCATATGTTAAAGATTATTCCTGTCCCCGCCTTTACCGATAATTACCTCTGGCTGCTTCATTTGGAAGGTAGCAATCAAGCTTATGTTGTCGATCCTGGAGATGCAGCTCCTATTGAAGAGGCTCTTAAGCAACATGGGCTGGAATTGGCAGGCATTATGGTGACTCACCATCACGGGGATCACACAGGAGGAATTAAAAAGCTTACAGAGAATCGCTCTATACCCGTCTATGGCCCAGATTCACCTAACATCTCCACCATCACCCTCCCACTCAAAGAAGGCGATAGCCTCTCGATTGGGGGCAATACAGAATTTAAGGTATTCGAAGTCCCTGGGCATACCCTTGACCACATTGCTTATCATTCACCGGCTGATGCCGCTCTGTTTTGCGGTGATACGCTGTTTGCCGCTGGTTGTGGCAGGATGTTTGAAGGGGAACCTCGACAAATGCAGGCCTCATTAGCCAAGTTGGCCAGTTTACCCAAAGAAACCGAGGTCTATTGTGCTCACGAGTACACTTTGGCCAATCTTAAGTTCGCTCAGGCCGTCGAGCCTGACAATGAAACGCTTCAAGCCCGCGTAAAACAGGCCGAACAAGTCCGGGCTTCTGGAGGATTTACTGTTCCATCCGTTCTCGGCATGGAACTTGATACTAACCCCTTTCTACGAGTTCATACCCCCTCTGTGATAGAATCCGCAAATCGTCAGGAACCCAATGAAGTCAATGAACCCTGGCAGGTGTTTGCAGTCTTAAGACGCTGGAAAGATAATTTTTGATTATTAGCCGACCCGCTTCTAATGCCCTCAGGGCGCAAAAAAGCTGATGAATTATTGACCAGCAGCACCCGCGCCCGTAAAATCCTTCCTTTTTGATCCTTAATCGAATGAAAACAGTGTCTCCTTATGCATAATAAAAGCCATATAACGCTGATTGTGTCTGCCCTATCAGTGGGTCTCAGCTTAGTAGGTTGCAGCCAGCTCACACCGACCAAAAGCCTCACATCAGAGTCCAGTGGCGCCTCTTTCGAGACACAGCCTGCCGCAAGTGATCCTCTTTATAGCGAGAATAAAAGCTCGGTAAATGCAGAGCTAGTCGATAATGGCTTACCTGCTCTGGATAATGCTGACCTCTGGGATCGAATGCGAGACGGCTATCAACTCGACGAGATCAATAACAGCCGTATCGACACCTATATCCAACGCTACAAGAAACACCCACACTATGTAGAACGGGTAGCCGAGCGCGGTAATAGCTACCTGTACTACATCGTCAGCGAATTGGAAGCGAGGGACATGCCCCTCGAATTGGCTCTTCTGCCCATTGTAGAAAGCGCCTTTGATCCTTTTGCCTATTCCCACGGCCGGGCCTCCGGAATCTGGCAGTTTATCCCCAGTACCGGACGTCATTTCGGGCTCAAGCAAAACTGGTGGTATGACGGCCGCCGCGATGTTGTAGCCTCTACCGATGCCGCTCTGACTTACCTATCACAACTCAGCAAGCGATTTGACGGTGACTGGCTTTTGGCTCTGGCCGCCTACAATGCCGGTGGGGGCAATGTAAATAAAGCCATCCGCGCGAACAAACGCAAAGGCAAGCCAACCGATTTCTGGTCGCTGGATCTGCCGAAGGAAACCAAACACTACGTTCCCAAGCTTATTGCTCTCAGTAAAGTGATTATGACTCCTGAGCAATATGGCGTCACATTGGCACCGATCCATAATCAGGCTTTCTTTGAAGCTGTGGACACCAGTTCCCAGATAGACCTTGCGCAGGCAGCTCAGCTGGCAGACGTCACCCTGGACGATCTTTACAGCCTAAATGCTGGGTTCAATCGCTGGGCCACAGATCCCAAAGGCCCTCACCGCTTGCTAGTTCCTGTTGATAAGGCCGAGTCATTCCGCGAAGCGTTGAGTCAGTTGCCTCGGGAGTCTCGTGTCGGCTGGGAACGCTATAAAGTAAGATCCGGAGATTCCTTGCTCGCCATCGCCAAACGCTTCAACACCACGGTCGATGTCATCCGCGAGCACAATAACATTCGTGGAAATCTGATTCGCAAAGGTCAGATGGTGCTGATTCCACAATCGAGCCTACCCCCTGAGCAATACGCACACAGTGAAGCCCAACGTGTGAAGCGCATCCAGGCCAACTCTAAAGGTAAGAACGGTACTCGCAAGGTGGCCTACTCCGTTCGCAGTGGTGATTCTCTATGGAGTATCGCCAAACGCTACGGGGTCAGTGTTGGCAAATTAGCTCAATGGAATGCCATGGCTCCGAAAGACACACTGAAAGCCAATCAAAAGCTGGTGATCTGGACCCCGAGCAGTCAAGCAAGCAATACGGCCGCTACAGGCGTGGGATCACGTGACAATTCCGTAATTCGAAAAGTCGCCTATCGTGTTCGCAACGGCGACTCTCTGGCTCGTATTGCAGGCAAGTTTCACCTCTCGGTGAATGATATTATTAGCTGGAACCCCATCAAAAGACCGAATTACTTAAAACCGGGTCAGTCTTTAACGCTTTTTGTCGATGTGACCCGCACGAACTGAGCACCAGAGCGGCATAATCCACACCGAACAACGCCTTTAAAAAGCCTCCTACGGGAGGCTTTTTTGTACCTATAAGCAACGTTTTACGCAATCTGCTGCATACGAAGCACGCGCTGGACAGCTCTACAGCGACCTTCCAATATTCTAATCAGTTCGTTTAATGCTTCATTGGAATTTGGGATAAAAGTCCGTAATCTATGGTCTAAACGAGCAGTCATCCCAATGACGTTAACCTTGGTCAATTATCACGAGTCCTGGACACATCATGCCCAAACACGGATTTTGCAGCTGCACCAATCCCTTGAAACAGATTACACATTTACTTTTACTTCTGACGATCTGTATCGCGCCACTCATCAGTAGCCAAATCGCGTCAGCCTCAGAGGCTACCGCCTCTGAGATTATTAAAAGTCACGCCATTGCCATGCATGGTCAACCGAAATACGGACCAGATTTTACCCGTTTTGATTACACGTCACCCGACGCTGTCAAAGGCGGAAAAATAAAGCTGCACAGCGTAGGCACTTTTGACTCTCTCAATCCATTTGTTGCCAAAGGCAATCCAGCAGACAGGCTTGGTCTGGTTTATGACACGCTGACTACCAGCTCAGACGACGAGCCATTCACTCAATATGGTTTACTGGCTAAGACCATTGAATACCCGAAAGACAGATCCTGGGTCATTTATCATCTTGATCCCGATGCGCGCTTTAATGACGGCAGTAAAGTCACCGCCGAAGATGTCGACTTCAGTTTTAAACTGTTGATGGAAAAAGGTAATCCCTTTTACGGTTACTACTATGCCGATGTGATCAACTCGGAAGTCCTGAATGAGTCGAGCATCAAATTTACCTTCAAGGAAGGCTCCAGTCCTGAAACCCTCCTTATCACAGGTCAACTGCCCGTTTTTCCCAAACATTTCTGGAAAGGCAAAGACTTCGAACACTCTGCACTACTAAAACCTTTAGGCAGTGGCCCCTATAAAGTCAGCAAAGTGGATCCCGGTCGCTCAATTACCTATGAACGTGTCCAAGACTATTGGGGAATTAACAAGCCGACACAGAAAGGTCTCTACAACTTCGACACGATTATTGTCGATTATTACCGTGATGACACCGTCGCCCTTGAAGCCTTTAAAGCCGGTGAATACGACTACCGTTACGAACGCGTGGCCAAACTGTGGGCCACCGCCTATGAAGGCCAGGCAATCGCTGATGGCCGAATCATTAAAAAAGAGGTGCAACACCACAACCCTTCCGGTATGCAGGCCTATGTGTTTAATCTTCGCAACCCGATCTTCCAAAACAAAACCCTTCGCCAAGCGATAGGCATGGCCTTTGATTTTGAATGGACCAATAAAAACCTGTTTTACGGCGCTTACAAACGCACTAACAGCTATTTTGAAAACTCTGAGCTGGCCTCTTCCGGGCTACCATCAAAAGCTGAGTTAAAGTTACTTGAACCTTATCGAGATCAGTTGCCTAAAAGTGTCTTTACTGAGGATTATCAATCACCTGTGTCCAAAGGTGATAAACATAATCGTAAAAACCTGAGAGCGGCCAAAAAACTGCTGGACTCCGCAGGCTACAAGGTCGTCAACGGACAACTGATGACACCTGACGGCAAACAACCTGTCAGCTTTGAAATTTTACTCTACGATTCGGCGTTTGAACGTATTGCCAATCCCTTTGTTCAGAACCTGAAAAAGTTGGGCATTAACGCCAAGGTCAGTAAGGTAGACACCTCTCAATACATTAATCGTCGGCGTGATTTCGACTTCGATATGATCAGCCACGTTTTTGGGCAATCTTTAAGCCCTGGCAATGAACAGCGTGACTTTTGGTCTTCGCATGCAGCGGAAACTCCAGGAAGTCGTAATATCACAGGAATTGCCAATCCAGTTGTGGACGCCCTTGTCGACGAGGTAATTGCAGCACAAACCCGCGAAGATTTAGTGACAGCCACCCACGCTCTGGACAGAGTTCTGCTGAATATGCACTACGTCATTCCTCAGTGGTATTCCAGCTCTCACCGACTGGCATACTGGGATCACTACTTTCAACCAGACATCAGTCCAGAATACGACATAGGTTATGGAACCGGACTGATGACCTGGTGGGCAAAACCCGCAGATACTAAGAAATAGACGGTCGAAATATGGCTACCTATATTCTGCGCCGTTTGCTGCTAATGATCCCTACACTGCTGGGGGTTTTGGTGATTAACTTTCTGATTATTCAGTCCGCCCCAGGCGGACCAGTGGAACAAATGATCTTCCAGCTGGAAAGCCACGAAGGCAGCTCAACGCTGAGTAGCGGCGCTGGAGACACCATGTCTTCAGGTGGTTCTCAATACCGGGGATCTCAAGGCCTCCCTCCTGAGGTCATAGCCAAGATTGAGGCCATGTACGGTTTTGACAAACCCCCTCTTCAACGCTTCTGGGATATGCTCGTCAACTACGCTCAATTTGACTTTGGCGACAGTTTTTTTCGTGACGCCAGTGTTATCAGCCTGATCAAAGAAAAAATGCCTGTTTCCATCTCTCTGGGACTGTGGAGCACGCTAATCATCTATCTGATTTCTATTCCACTGGGCATTAAAAAAGCCGTCAGCCATGGTTCCCGCTTTGACATTTGGAGCAGTGCCGCAATCATTGTTGGCTACGCTATCCCCGGCTTTCTGTTTGCCATTATCCTGATTGTGTTGTTTGCTGGCGGCAGTTACTGGGATGTCTTTCCTTTGCGTGGATTAACGTCCTCCAACTTTGACGCCTTGTCATGGACAGATAAAATCATCGATTACTTCTGGCATTTGGCGCTCCCTCTGCTCGCTTACACCATAGGCGGCTTTGCCACGCTGACCATGCTTACGAAAAACTCCTTTTTGGATGAGATCAACAAGCAGTACGTGCAA
>NZ_CBFIHX010000153.1:0-6629 GCF_965662505.1 Pseudomaricurvus sp.
CAACGTAAACAACCCTGCTACCAACAAGCCAAGAAATGTAGAAATTATCCCCAGACCGATAAAGGTCATCAAAGGACTGGAACGGGTAGCCTCGGGTCCCAGGATCACAAGGACTGAAGCCAGCACTAGCCCTGCTACCAGCCCACCAACTCCGAAAATTGCATGAGACCGCATAAGAGTATGTCTGACACCCGGAGATTCGGGCTCAACTTTTCTACCCAGATGTTTATCGTCAGGCTGAATTAAATCCACTTGTTTCCGCTTCAGCTCGCCTCTGCGTAACAGCGTGTTAATGGCTTTCTCTGCCGTAACACGGGCATTAAATTCACCACTGACTAGATGTGGGTATTTTTCACCGCTCATATCAAAAGTCGACATATCGTTATCCTCTCTTGTGCTTACCAGATTTGGTAATTTTTACAATATGACTTGCAATGCTTTCAGTATTTTCATCTGTTTTGTCACTTAGCTCATCATCCTCAACCAAATCATGGGTGGAGAGAGCTAAAGCCGTTACCCGTATGGTGGATTAATTCAAAATTTGTGCCGACAGTGAGCCAGCACCAAGGAAAGCGACACGCATGAGACGCGTCATTTCAGGAAGGAGGGAAAGAAAATTGAAAGCCTTAGCCACAAGGCTTCCGGAGGTATTTTATCAAGCCTGTGAGGCTTTTAAGCGACTTATCTGGTCTCGCAGGCGCGCCGCCTCTTCGAATTCTAAATTTTTGGCAGCCTGGAACATCTGCTCTTCCAGGTTGGCTACATGCTTCCATACATCACCGGTTGCCAGCTCTGCTTCGTATTTACCCTGCTTCTCCGCCACCTTACGGCTGTTGCGCTGCGCTCTTGCGCCAGGCACGTAAGTGCCCTCCATAATATCGGTGACGTTTTTACGGATCCCCTGCGGAGTAATGCCGTGCTTTTCATTATGAGCAACTTGTTTGGCGCGACGGCGCTCAGTTTCATCAATGGAACGTCGCATGGACCCAGTGATTTTGTCTGCGTAGAGAATAGCTCTGCCGTTAACGTTACGCGCAGCACGACCAATCGTCTGAATCAGTGAACGATCGGAACGCAGAAAGCCCTCCTTGTCAGCATCAAAAATCGCCACAAGAGATACTTCTGGCATGTCCAGCCCCTCCCGCAACAGGTTGATACCAACCAGTACGTCAAACTCGCCCAGACGCAAATCGCGAATAATTTCGACCCGCTCGACCGTATCAATGTCCGAGTGCAGATAGCGCACCCGCACACCATGCTCTTGCAGATAATCCGTGAGATCTTCAGCCATGCGCTTGGTCAGAACCGTGATCAACACACGCTCATCCAGCTCGACCCGCTTGTGAATTTCGGACAGAGCGTCATCCACCTGCGTACCGGCAGGACGAATTTCCACTTCTGGATCCACCAGACCCGTGGGGCGAACCACCTGCTCAACCGTTTGTCCCGCATGCTCGGCTTCATATGGACCCGGCGTTGCGGATACAAAAATCGTTTGCGGTGCCAAGCGCTCCCACTCATCAAATCGCATGGGACGATTATCCAGTGCCGATGGCAAGCGAAAACCGTATTCCACCAGAGTCTCTTTGCGTGAACGGTCGCCTTTGTACATACCACCGATCTGCGGTACACCCACGTGGGATTCATCAATCACCAACAAGGCGTCTTCCGGAAGATAATCAAATAAGGTGGGCGGAGCCTCTCCGGGCGGCCGCCCAGAGAGATAACGTGAGTAGTTTTCAATACCGGTGCAGTAGCCCAGCTCCTGCATCATCTCTACATCGTATTTGACGCGCTGCTCGAGACGCTGTGCCTCCACCAGCTTATCGTTGTCACGAAGCTGCTTGAGTCGATCTTTCAACTCTTCCTTAATATCATCAATGGCATCAACAATCGTTTTTCGTGGTGTAACGTAATGAGATTTCGGATAGACCGTAAATCGTGACACTCTTTGCGTGACCTCTCCGGTCAAAGGATCAAACAGCGATAACTGCTCGATCTCTTCATCAAAGAGCTCAATACGCAATGCCAAATGATCGGAATCGGCAGGAAAGACATCGATCACATCGCCACGTACCCGATAGGTGGCACGGTGAAAATCTATGTCGTTGCGTGTGTATTGCAGCTCTGCCAGGCGTCGCACCAGCTCACGCTGATCGATCATGTCACCGCTTACCAGATGCAGCACCATCTTCAAGTAAGAATCGGGATCACCCAAACCGTAAATGGCAGAAACCGTTGCCACCACAATAGCGTCTTTGCGCTCCATCAGCGCCTTGGTTGCCGACAAACGCATTTGCTCAATGTGTTCGTTAACTGATGCGTCTTTCTCAATAAAGGTGTCGGAAGACGGGACGTAAGCTTCTGGTTGATAGTAATCGTAATAGGAGACGAAATACTCCACTGCATTATTGGGGAAAAACTCTTTAAATTCGCCGTAAAGCTGAGCGGCCAAAGTTTTGTTTGGCGCCATAATCATCGTTGGGCGCTGCACCTGCTGGATCACATTGGCAATGGTGAAGGTCTTACCGGAACCGGTAACCCCTAACAAAGTTTGATGTGCCAAACCGGCCTCAACCCCCGTCACCAGACCTTTAATGGCCGCGGGTTGATCACCGGAGGGCTTGAACGGACTGGCTACGGTAAAAGGCTTGCTCATGGATTACATCTTCATCAATCAAACACAGTGAATCACTAATGGTCGCAAGAAACGGACAATCGAACAAGATTGTCTGATCCGTTCCTTAACGCTTACGTTATGAATATCGACCTGATCCTTAGGACTTGGCTCGAATCAACCAGCACTGGTGGATTTTGGCGTTGCGTTTAAAATCGGGATCCAACGTTTGCTGGGTGATATTTTCAACGGCATAACGTGACTCAATATCAGCGTCCAGCTTGAAACTCCGCAAGTTGTTGGAAAACACGAGACAACCGCCCGGCTGCAAGATTTCCATACAGCGGTTCACCATATCAACGTGATCCCGCTGGATATCCAACACCCCTTCCATCCGCTTGGAATTGGAAAAACTGGGGGGATCCAGCATGATCAGATCGAACCCTTCACGACAATCCTGTAGCCATTGAAGGCAATCCCCCTGTACCAGTTGATGCTTACTGGTAGACAGGTTATTGGCCTCAAAATTCTTTTCAGCCCAGCGTAGATAGGTTTTCGACATATCCACACTGACCGATTCTTTGGCTCCCCCCAGAGCCGCGTGAACCGTGGCTGTGGCGGTATAACAGAACAGATTGAGGAAACGCTTGCCCCGAGACATCTGGGCAATACGCTGGCGCACCGGACGATGGTCCAGAAACAATCCTGTATCCAGATACTCCCACAGATTCACCAGTAATGTGGTCGGCCCTTCTTTTACCGGAATGAGAGGATGCCGCTCTTCGCTTTGACGCTGATATTGCTCTTTGCCACGATTGCGACGGCGCTGTTTAAAACTCACATGCTCATGATCGACTTCCAGTGCCACCGGTACCGCCGCCTGAATCTCTTCAAAACGGGCAATGGCCTTGTCTTCGTCAATACTCTTTGGCGCAGCGTATTCCTGCACGTGAACATAACGGTTCTGGTTGCTGTCGACGTAGATATCGATGGCAGCGGAGTATTCCGGCATATCGGCATCGTAAACACGATAACAATTGATCTCGTTGTTTTTGACCCACTTGGAAAGCTGTTTGAGGTTTTTACGCAGGCGATTAGCCAGCATTTCAGCGCCAGGGGACAGCGGCTTGGGCTTATTCAACTCCGCCGGTGGTGCATTCACGTATTGCGAAGGCTCCACATCCACCATCAGCAATTCGCTGGGCAGCGCGCCATTGAACAGCTTGTAGCGCTTTTTCGCACGCAGCCCCATGCTCTTGCCCAGATCTGGATTACCGGTAAACACACCCAGCTTCCAACCGTCGAAATGCTCACGGCACTTGTCGCCCAACTGACGATACAGCCCTTTTAGAGCTTCCTGTTCGCCCAAACGCTCGCCATAAGGAGGGTTTGTTAACACCAGACCGAAATCCAGCGTCTTGTGAGTGGGCTTGACCAACTCTTCCAGAGGTTTACAGACCACTCTCACATAGTCGTCCAATCCGGCCATGCTGATATTGGACTCTGCAGCAAACAGAACCTTGCGGTCAGCGTCATAACCCCGAATTTCCGGAATATCCCGCTTTAAGCCTTCGCGATAGCGGGTCTGAGCCTCATGGCGCAAGTCAGCCCAGATCTCCGCATCATGATTCAACCAGCGCTCAAAACCGAATGTGGGGCGATCCAGACCAGGGGCATAATCCAGCGCCATCATGGCGGCTTCGATCAAAATGGTGCCTGAGCCGCACATAGGGTCGATTAACGCTCCGCCGTGCTTGGCAATCTCCATCCAACCAGCCCGCATCAACAGAGCTGCGGCCAGGTTTTCTTTTAAGGGCGCCGCGCCCTGCTTGGTGCGGTAGCCACGACGATGAAGGCTGTCGCCACAGAGATCAATACTGATCGTGACATGACCTCGATTCAGGCGGGCATTGATGCGCAAATCCGGTTCTTGCTTGGCCACGCTGGGTCTGGCTCCGGCGCTTTCACGGAAACCATCCACCACCGCATCCTTGATTTTCACGGCGCCAAACTGAGTGTTGCGAATCACATTGCTCGAACCGGTAAAATCCACGAGCAGAGTGCCTGTGGGATTCATGTGCTCTGACCAGTCAATCTTGCGCGCCGCATCGTAAAGATCATCAGCACTGTTTACTTCAAAGCGTCCCAAAGGCAAAAACACCTTATTGGCAATACGCGACCACAGACAGGCACGATAAGCCCCTTTCAGGTCCGTGGTGAAATAAACTCCAGCGACAGTTTCGCGCAGTTCGTCAAAGCCAAAAGACTTAAGCTCTGCCATTAATGGGCCTTCCAGCCCTTTAGGACAGGTGGCGAAATATTGTTGAGTGGTCATATGCCCTTCAGAAAGCCCATTTCTCGAAATCAAGAAACATTGGCTTTTCAAGTAGTTAAATCATTAATTGAAAGTCAAACCGAGACTCTAGATCGCGTCCGACTAAACAGCGTGAAGATTATAAGAAATAAATCATTCACAAGGCCGTCATTATTTTGCTGTACTGCAAGTTCGTGACTTGGGTTATTGTCGCCCGGCGCGAGCAGTACTTTTTCTCAGACATTCACTAGTTCTCAGATAAAACCGGAGTTATACGGCTTACCAAGACAGTATGGCTGAATTGATTTAGAACCAGCCTGGTATCCCATTGACTCCAAGCCAATCAGGAACGGATCGTTCGCTGGAATGCGTCCGGTTCAGATAGCTTAGAAAACTAAAGTAGATTACTAAATCAAACTGAGAGGTACCCCTCCCTATGAAAACCCAAAAACGCAGTCAAACTACACGCGCCTTCAGCAAAGGTTATCAAGCTGGTATCGATGGGCGTTCGCGCAGTCTCTGCCCTCACGAAAACGAACTCGCACGACAAACATGGCTTAGCGGCTGGAGAGAAGGACGCACAGACCACTGGGACGGTTTCAATCGAGCCGCCAAAGCTCAAAAGCTCAGTAATATGTAACCCTTAATTGACCTTGAACCCGGGGGCTCAATCTAGGGCTCCCGGGAAAATTGACCCCAGAGCCAAACACCCGACCATCAACGCCAATATCAGCTTTCCAGGACCTCTTACTTGCGACTAAACCCTCTTACTTGCGACCAAGCACTCTACTTACGACTACGCCCTCTTTCTTACTTCCGCCTAAACTCGCTTATTTCAGACTCGCAATGGCTTTCGCCACTTCCCCAATCAGCTCTGGTCCCCGATAGATAAACCCGCTGTACACCTGAACCAGACTCGCACCGGCTTTGATTTTCTCTTCGGCATCCGCACCGCTTAAAATACCACCCACACCAATGATTGGCAGCTTACCGCCCAGTGCCTCAGACAGGCTGGCAATAACTTCGGTGGACTTATCTCGTACAGGAGCACCACTCAGGCCACCCGCTTCCTGAGCATTCTCAGAGCCTTCCACCCCATCACGAGAAATGGTGGTATTAGTGGCGATAACCCCATCCAAACCACTATTGAGTAACACTTCAGCAACTTGCTGAATGGCCACTTCATCCATATCTGGCGCAATTTTAACGGCAACGGGGACGTAACGATTGTGGGTTTTTTCCAGCGCCAGTTGCTCACTTTTAACCGTATCGAGCAGAGATTTCAGGCTGTCACCGAACTGCAAATCCCGCAATCCCGGTGTGTTCGGTGAGGAGATGTTGACCGTTATATAATCGGCGTACTCGTACACTGCCTGCATGCAGAGCTGATAATCAGACGCCGCATCTTCAACAGCAGTATCGAAGTTTTTACCGATATTGATCCCCAAAACACCGGAGTAACGACGACGTTTCACTTGCTCAACCAAATGTGCCACGCCTTTGTTATTGAAGCCCATACGATTGATGATGCCCTGATGCTCAGGGAGGCGGAACAGACGCGGTTTGGGATTACCGGGCTGAGGCCTCGGCGTGATGGTACCGATCTCAACAAAACCGAACCCCAACTGCCCTAGCGCATTGAAGCAATCACCATTTTTATCGAGACCAGCAGCCATTCCCACCGGGTTGGGGAACGTC
>NZ_CBFIHX010000154.1:0-6619 GCF_965662505.1 Pseudomaricurvus sp.
ATTGACGGTTGTCGTCCTCGCCAATGGACAGGCGTTGATAATTGTCGTGTTCCTGCTTAGACAGGGTATTCACATCCCCCATAAATAAACCGCCAATACCTTCTTCGGCGATTAATACGCTTCCCCAAGGGGTTTTGCCGCCTGCGCAGTTACCGGCTGTACCCAGTACGGTTTTGCCACTAGGGTCAGTGGACGTTTGCAGACGTGGATGCCCCGCTGCAGGGCCGGTGATGGTCATTGGTGTGGTAACCGTAATGCGACGGTTGTAAGGGCTGTCGGTATTCACTTGCCAGTCACCGTTCCGGAACTCCACTTCCACCACCGAGTGGCCACAGGCTTGCAGTTCAATAGCAACGTGTTCGCGTCGGGTGTTGAACTCTCCATCATCCTCGTCTTGATAACCACTGAACATCAAATGCGGTTGTGTGTATTCGTGGTTGATACACAACAAGCCTCGTTGACTGTTACCTGAGTGGTAATGCTCGGTAGCTGAGAGGTTGTCATCATCGGTTAACGGCATAAAGCCGATAAAGTCATTGTTGTAGCCGAAGCGTTGTGTCTGATCGTCAGCGGTGAGCGTCTCGGGCTTGAACGGTTCGGTTGAGTGCAAGGCATCGCCCCAGCTGAGCAGGGTGGATGACTGATATTCGTCCGGTATGTGGTGAGAGTGATCAAGGCTGTGAGGAATTTCAGTAAAACTCAGATTACTGTCGTCCTGACAGCCACTCAAGGTGCCTGCCAGTGCGGAAGCAGAAGCCAGTCCTGCACTGCTGTGAGTGATGTTTCTAAGGAAACTGCGGCGGCTGAGGGTATTCATGTGTTTAGCAGTCATAATGCGTCAAAGTTCTGTATTTGTGTGAATGAATGATCTCGGAGGCTCAGTGCAGACTTTTGTTTGTCAAAAATTAAAGTTTTGAGGATCCAAAAGTTGATGCTTAAGCGTACTGGGCAGGGCACCTGTCCAGCGTTTGAACGAGCGCCTGAAATTGGCGCTGTCGTTGATTCTCAGGTGTTTGGCGACCTCATCGTTACTCAGGTTTTGGAGGACGAGTAACGAAAGAGCCAAAAGTTTCCGCGCTCTGTCCAGTTCGTATTGAAAACTGGTTTGATGGATCTTCAAGCGTCGTTTAAAGGTGGCAGGGCTGGTGCCAAAATATTCAGAGCAGGTTTGTAGGGTGATGTCTTCTCGGGGAATTTTCCGCAATAACCATTTTTGCAGATGCTCAAGAAAGCCTTGCCGTCCCGGAATGGATTGAATGGAATCCCGGCATTGTTCAAGTGCTTGAATCTTGATGGTCTCGCTGTAATTCGACAGAGGCTTCTGCCCAATAGCATCAGGTATCACGATGGCAGAGATGGGAGCATTGAAACAAATCCTGCTGCCAAGATACGTTTGTAGCGGCGCCGTATTTTCCGGTTTTGGCTGCTCCAGATAAAAAGCCAACTGATTTTTGTCAATGTCGCTGGCTTTCAAGAGCGTGAGCACGGATGAAATAAAGCTTTGACAGAGGAACTTGTGTTGTTGAGGGCAGCCAATCGCATCATTGATGATGAGGTAATGATTGTTCGCATCAGAGATTAAGTGCAGAAAACAGAGCGGGTAATACAGGCGACAGTAATTCCTGATGATTTCCAGAAGATCGCGAATACAAGAGGCATTGATAATAGCCTGAAGCAAAACGCTGTTGTTGATATAAGGGAGTTGTCGTCCAAATCGTAAAGCGAATTCGTGGTTATGATTCTGTTTTTCAAGGTTGTTGATCAGGTGTTTCAGTTGTTCGCAGCTGATGTTGCAATCACGACGGGTCAAATCCTGAACGAAAATCCCCGTTCCCCGTAGAAGCCCGTTAATGTCCATACGGTGATGTTTGGCCAATTCGAGCATGGCCGCAGGAATCTGACCGATAGGCAGAATCTTATCGTCGACGGTGTAATAGCTGGGCAAAGTAGTATGTTGTGTCATCGTGAGAAAGACCGGCTCAAGCTGCTTTGTGTGTCGGGAATCGTTGCTTCTGTTTATTAACTTCCAGAGCTGTATTCAGGGCGGTAATCAACTCTTCCGCGGTTGAGCCTGCGCTGTGGTCCACCAGACTGATGTTGCATTCGTTAAAAACCGATCGGGAGGCATTATCCGGTTTGAATGCCATATTCTTTAAGGCATTCAGAATCTCGTCGGCATAGATGCGAGCATCGATCAGGTGAGTCTGTGGAAAGAGCACAATAAATCGATCGCCGGCGAAGCGGCAGGCTAAATCCACATTGCGAATGTTCATGGTCAGAATGTTGGCGACTTGTGCCAGTAAACGATCTCCATCCTGATCGCCATAGCGGCGATTAAACTCATCGAAATCGATAATATCGAGCATCATTAAAGACAGAGGTTGTTGCAGGTTTTTGTAATGAATTATTTCGCGCTCGATCTGCTTTTTCATATAGAGAGCGGTGTAGAGATCGGTCACATAATCCAGGGCGCTGTGCTCCCGATAGAACCTCTCTTTCGATTGCAGACGTTGATTAATGGCTACCTGTTCCTGATTCCAGAGATAGAGTCCATAAGACAAAATAATGACAGAGACCGGTGCCGTCACAGATTCGATTAAATCATCGAAGATATAACCCGCTGGCAGTTCAATGATTTCATCCAGAACATCCTGAAACGTGGCTGCGAAAAAGCCGATAAGTCCAATAATTAAGAGGTTGGTTACGCGTCCTCTGGGACGACTGTTGATGATGAAAGCCAGAAGAATCAGCATCAGACCCATGGTCGAACCTTCACCAAAAATATCAATCCAGGTGATAACACTCCAGGATTTGATGTCGCCTGTACTCAAGTTGATGATTAGAACAGTGGCGCAGACCGACAGCAGGAGCAGAATTTTGGATATGTGTAAGGATGCGTGACTTTTCATAAATCCCTGACTTTTAACAATGTGTGACTTTTATAAATACCTGGCTTTTTATGAGGCATGACAATCGTAAATCATGACGGCCAAAAACAAATAAGGTCCTTTGGGTGCCAGAATGAGTCAGTTCTGTGACAAAAATATGACAAAAATATGTGTCATTACAGGCGATTTTGCTTTTGCGGGTCATATCAGATCATTAAAAAAAGCCAGGTTTGGGGTGTATCCGAAAAATCACTGTGGGTATTTCAAGAATCACAGGTAATTTTCGTAAAACCCCTCCGGACACAGCCTGAAAAGCCACCCACATCTCTGGCCAAGAGGGTCATAAAAGATCAAACAACCTTCTTCTCTGGGTGATTTAGCCCTTTTAACGGGGGTGTCCAGAGGCCTGTCAGATAAGTGTCACCAAAGTGTCACGGAGTGCTCGTAGGTTTGCACTGCCTCGGACGAGTACGTAAGGCGTGCCTTTCGATCTTGAGGTGACACACATCCACTAGTGATGAATTCATTAAGAGCAAGCGGTCAGCGGCCGTTTGCTCAGAACTGTAAATATCAGAACCGTAAATAACAGGACAGGAAGAAGCAGGGTAGTCAGCATCAGACCTGTTTCAGACCGGACTTTGGGGAAACTATGAAAACTTCAGTGAAGGCCTTAATGGCAACCAGCGCATTTATGTGCGCCTTCAATGCAATGGCCGATGGCCGTCTTGAGGGGCGTGTCAGTGATGTGGCCGGCAGCGTGTACTTTGACGGTGCAATTATTCGATTGAAAGAATTGAAGATGGAATCCAGCACGAAAGACGGGGGCCGTTTTAGCTTCAACTCTATTCCTGCAGGAACCTACACACTGACTGTGGATTATCTAGGTGCGGAATCTGTGCAGCGCCTGGTGAACGTGGTCGATGATAAAACGACTAAAGAGGCTGTTCAGATCGGCAGCGATGTGACCAGCATGGAAAACCTGATCGTGGTCGGTCAGGCGGCCGGTGCTTCCAGCGCTTTGAACAAGCAGCGTGCTGCTGACAACTTTGTTTCTGTGGTGTCGTCAGACTCCATCGGCCAGTTTCCGGATGAAAACGTCAGCGAAGCCTTACAACGTATTCCTGGGGTATTTATTGAGCGAGATCAGGGTGAGGGCCGTTTCGTGGGTATCCGCGGTGCTAATCCGAATCTGAACTCGGCCTCTATTAATGGTATGAACATTCCTTCTCCAGAGAGTGATCGTCGTTCGGTTGCCCTGGATGTTATTCCCTCTGGTTTGCTGGAAGGCCTGGAAGTTCGTAAAACCAATACCCCGGATATGGATGGCAGTGGTATTGGCGGCAATATCGAAGTGAAAAGTCTAACCGCTTTTGATCGTGATGGTATGAGCTACAACCTCTCCGCCGAGGGTAACTACAATGATCTGGAGTCGGAAGTCAGCCCAAAGGTTGCCGGTACCTTCACTAATGTTTTCGATGTGGGTCAGGGAGAATTGGGTGTTGCCGCTGCAATCAGCTGGCAGGATCGGGATTTTGGCTCAGAAACTATGGAAGGCGCCGGTGAGTGGGAGAATGACCTGGAAGGCTCCGGCTATCGTGGTTCTGTCAAAATGGAGCAGCGTGACTATGTGATTAATCGCACTCGTCTGGGCGCGGCGCTGAACTTGGACTGGCGTCCTTCTGATACGTCTGAATATTACCTGCACAGCCTCTACAGTCACTTTGAAGACCAGGAATACCGTCAGCGTGCCGAATACAAGTACGACGATGGCAACCTGGACAGTATTGATGGTGAATCGGCGTTGTGGACCGATGCCGAAATGGAACGCAACCTGAAAGATCGTTTCGAAGAACAGAAAATCACCTCGGTGGTGCTCGGCGGGATGAATATGTCCGGTGACTGGACTT
This sequence comes from Pseudomaricurvus sp., assembly GCF_965662505.1. Lineage (NCBI taxonomy): Bacteria > Pseudomonadati > Pseudomonadota > Gammaproteobacteria > Cellvibrionales > Cellvibrionaceae > Pseudomaricurvus > Pseudomaricurvus sp. The sequence goes on from NZ_CBFIHX010000154.1 coordinate 4,796, forward strand.
ATGAGTACTCAGTGGGCTATTCCAAGTCTCAGGAGAACGAACCGGATTATCACGGATCGAATTTCACTGCCAAAGACATTGATATGGGGTACACCTCTTTGGGCGAGGCGCCGGACGTGTTTGCGGGTGATGAGGCGTTTATCGCATCCAACTTTGAAATGGATGAGATCGAAATTACCAACAACTACACTCAGGATGAGATGTTTACCTACAAGTTCGACATCACTCGCGAGATGTCGTTTGCGGGTCATCCGGGCTACATCAAGTTTGGTGGAAAGATCACCAATCGTGAGAAAGGGAATGATGTCGATACTCAATTGTACGATGATTTCAGCGCTGCCGGTGATCCCACCATGGATGCCTTTAGCCATTCCACAGTAGATTACAGCCTGGGACGTCTTGGGCCAGCCATTGATCAGGGATTAATTGACGATTTCATTGATAGCAATGTGGCTGGCAGCGGAACCACCTTTCAGGAGGATGGTATTCTCGGTGAAGCCTATAATGAAAGTGTGGTTGCTTCAGCACGGGATTACCTGATCGAAGAAGATGTTCAGGCGGCTTACATCATGAGTCGTGTGGATATTAATGACCTGCGCCTGGTTTACGGTCTTCGATACGAAGGCACGAAAGTTAAGTCTTCCGGTTACGATGCACGTCTGATTGAAGATGCCAGCGGTGATTTTGGCCACTCCATTGAAGAAGTGAACTATGACCAGGAATATCATCATGTGTTGCCGAGTATTAACGCTCGTTACCGTCTGACCGATGAGTTGTTGTTGCGTGCGGCTTACTCTGAAACCATAGCTCGACCGTCGTTTGGTGATATTAGCCCTTCGCCGGAAGAGATTACTATTGAAGACGATGAGCTCACCGTGGAAGCCGGTAACCCGGATCTGGACCCTTATGAATCCAGTAACTTTGACTTAATTGTCGAATATTACCCAGGTGATATCGGTGTGGTCAGTGCTTCACTGTTCTACAAAAAGATTGATAACTTCATCTTTGCCGCAGACGTTAGCGATACCGTAGACAGTTCCGTGTATGCACCGGGTGTTACCATCAGCGATAGCGAAATTTATATGCCGGTGAATGGTAACAGCGCAGACCTGTACGGTCTGGAGCTGGCATACACCAAAAGTTTTGATTCAGGCTTCCTGATTCAGGCTAACGCTACCTTTACCGACAGTGAGGCTGATCTGGGGCTGGAACCGGGTGCTTCACGCAGCTCCAGCACTGAGTTGCCTGAACAGGCGGATACTGTGGGTAATCTGGTGTTTGGTTATGAGACCGGGCCGTTTAGCTTGCGTTTGTCCGCTAACTACAAAAGTAAAACCCTGATGGAGCTGGATTTGGGCGAGGAGGAGAATGATACCTTTGCCGATGATCATACTCAGATCGACTTCTCTGCCAAATACGATTTCAGCAAATCCATGCAGATGTACTTCAGTGCGATTAACCTGACCGATGAGCCTATGTACCTCTATCAGGGAAGCAGAAAGTACAATTCTCAGTACGAAGAATATGGTCCTTCCTTTGTATTGGGCTTTACTTACCGTAACTTTTAATCCTTGCTCGTAGCGATTGGGGTCCGGCAGGCAATGCCGGGCCCGTTTTTTTAACGGATAAAGTGTAAAACAATGAAGAAATTATTGAGTCGTTTGCCATTAGTTGTGGCTGTTTCAACGGGATTTTTTGTATCCCTGGGACTGTCTGGTTGTGATTCGACAGAGACTCCCATTGAAGGAGTTGAGTCTCAACACGGGAGCAAGACGGTCACGCTGGCAAAGCTGAACAACAAAATTAAAGATCTGGATGGGTATC
>NZ_CBFIHX010000155.1:0-6595 GCF_965662505.1 Pseudomaricurvus sp.
ACACCTTGTTGTCTTTCAAATGATCATTGAGAGTTTTACGACGATTCCTATTTCGGCCACGGGCTTTACCACCGATGTTTTTTGGCAAATAGCCACCAGCGGCAGCTGGATGTTCAGTCGAGCATTGCTGATTGCTCTGCCGGTTTTAACCTCTCTGCTGGTTGTGAATCTGGCGTTTGGTGTGATGAGTCGTGCGGCGCCCCAAATGAATGTGTTTGCTGTCGGCTTTCCGCTCACTCTAGTACTGGGGTTGATTATCATCTGGTACAGCATGCCCAGTTTTCTTCCCAACTATCAACGGTTTATGGAAGAGGGGTTCAACGTGCTCTATAACATCTTGAGGATTCCCTGATGGCCGGTGATGACAGCAGTCAGGAAAAAACAGAAGAGCCAACGCCAAAACGATTGGAAAAAGCCCGTGAGGACGGGCAGGTTCCGCGATCCCGTGAGTTAACCACTTCGGCCATCCTGATCATCGGGACTATTGGGTTGTTTGTCTGGGCACCGTTCATGTCCCAGCGCCTGATGGATATCTTGCGTTACAACTTTACCTTGGAGCGCGAAGTTGCCTTTGATACGGAATTGATGTTTTCGCATCTGGGAAGCTCTTTTGCTGACGCGCTCATGTTTTTGTTGCCTTTATTCTCAGTGTTAGCGATCGCGGCGATTATCGGACCACTTGCTTTAGGGGGATGGTTGTGGAATCCCAAGGGTTTGGCGCCCAAGGGAAATCGCATGAACCCGGCCGAGGGCCTGAAGCGAATGTTTGGAGTGAAAGGGCTGGTAGAACTGGTCAAATCTTTGGCGAAGGTTCTGGTTATCCTCGGGTTTGCCATTATTCTGTTGCTGTCTATGGAACAGGATATGCTGGAGCTTTCCAATCAGGCCGTCATTCCCGCAATTATGGATGCGATGTTCATGTCGGGCTGGGCTGCCATTATTTTGTCGGCAGTGACTATTCTGATTGTTCTGGTCGATGTGCCATTCCAGATATGGGATAACGCCAGAAAACTCAAGATGTCCTTGCAGGATATCAAGGATGAAATGAAAGACTCCGAAGGTAAGCCCGAGGTGAAAGGGCGGATCCGCCAGTTGCAGCGGGAGATGGCGAATAACCGTCAGTTGGCGGAGGTGCCGGAGGCCGATGTGGTCATCACAAACCCAACTCACTTTGCCATTGCGGTCAAATACGATCCCGAAAAGATGGAAACCCCGATCGTGATTGCGAAAGGCGCAGATTTCTTCGCGCTCAAGATTCGGGAGGTGGCTAAAGCCAATGATGTCCAGATTATGGAGTCTCCGGTATTGGCTCGGGCTATCTATCATACGACAGAGGTAGAACAGGAGATTCCGGCAGGGCTGTATATGGCAGTCGCTCAGGTGCTGGCTTATGTCTTTCAGCTGCGTAACTACCGCAAAGGGCAGGCCGAGAGACCCGATTTTCCCCGTAATATCGATGTTCCCAAAGACATGCAATTTGACCCCTGATGGTTTTCCGTTCAGGGGCTTTCTGTTCAGGGTGTTCCTGCGAGTAACTTCTCGCTAAGGGCTTCCAGCTAGTAACTTCCTGCTAAGGGCTTCGTGCAAGGGGTCCTAATCAGGGCTAGGCTCTCTTTTAAAACTCCCAGTCATTTTTGTCCTCAGGCTTAATTGTTTCTGGCTAATACAGTTTTTTTGTGAAGCGGTTCAAATAGGTACGCTTCTTGCGATGTGTTTACAAAAATACACGCAACGTCAAGAAACCGTTTTCTATGGCCTCACAACAATTCACAGAGTTCCGTCAATTTGCTCGTGGTATCGATCGCAAAACGGCGTTCAATCATGTTCTCAGCGTAGGACAGGGCAACCTGGGCATTCCTATTTTGCTGCTGATGTTGTTGGGCATGATGACATTGCCGCTGCCGCCTTTCCTGTTGGACATGTTTTTCTCGTTCAACATTGCCTTGTCCATTGTTGTGTTGCTGGTTGGTATCTATAGCCTGAGACCTTTGGACTTTGCTGCGTTCCCCACCATTCTGCTAGTGGCAACCCTGTTGCGGTTGGCGTTGAACGTAGCGTCAACCCGAGTTGTGTTGCTTGAAGGCCACGAGGGGGGAGATGCGGCAGGTAAGGTGATTCAAGCGTTTGGTGAGGTAGTCATCGGCGGTAACTACGCGGTGGGTATTATCATCTTCATCATTTTGATGATCATCAACTTTGTCGTAGTGACCAAGGGTGCTGGACGAATTTCGGAAGTGAGTGCACGTTTTACCCTTGATGCCATGCCCGGTAAACAGATGGCCATTGATGCGGATCTGAACGCCGGACTCATCGATCAGGACGAAGCCCGTACCCGCCGTGAAGACGTGGCCTCAGAAGCCGATTTTTATGGGGCGATGGACGGTGCCAGTAAGTTCGTCCGTGGTGATGCCATGGCGGGCATTCTGATTTTGGTTCTCAATATCTTTGGTGGATTGATTGTCGGCATGGTTCAGCACGACCTGGAGTTTCAGGATGCGCTGGAGAAGTACATCTTACTGACTATCGGTGATGGTCTCGTCGCTCAGATTCCTTCTCTGCTGCTTTCCACAGCAGCAGCCATTATGGTGACGCGTGTTAACAGCTCAGAAGACATGCGTAATCAAGTCATGCGTCAGATGTTTGATTCGCCCAAGGCTCTGGGTGTCGCCTCTATCGTGCTGTTTATCATGGGTGCTATCCCAGGTATGCCGCACGTCTCTTTCCTCGGTCTAGCACTACTGGCTGCCGGTCTGGCGCTGTATCTGTATTACAAGAAGCATCAGGCAGAGGTTGCTGCGTCTGAAGGAAAACCCAATCTGCCTACCGTGAAATCGGCGGCGGCTGGTGGGCAGGTCCCTGCACCGGTCTCTCAGCAGGGCGGCGCAGTCACTCTCGATAATAACTCTGGCCAGGCAGAATCTGCGGACATTGGCTGGGATGATGTTCAACCGGTTGATGTGGTCGGGCTGGAAGTGGGCTATCGCCTGATTCCGATGGTGGATAAAAACCAGGGGGGAGAGCTGCTGGGACGAATCAAAGGAGTCCGCAAGAAGCTCTCTCAGGATGTTGGTTTTCTGGTTCCGTCTGTACACATCCGGGACAACCTGGATCTCCTGCCCAACGGTTATCGCATCAGCCTGATGGGTGTCACGCTGGGTGAGGCGGAAGTCTATCCGGAAAAAGAGCTGGCGATTAACCCCGGTCAGGTCTTTGGTCAGATTGACGGTATCAATACGACGGATCCGGCTTTCGGTCTGGAAGCTGTCTGGATCGATCCTGATAAGAAAGATAAAGCGCAAACACTCGGCTACACGGTAGTGGATCCCAGTACTGTGATCGCGACTCAGATTAATCATATCCTGCAAAAACACAGCTACGAATTGCTGGGGCATGAAGAGGTTCAGAAGTTACTGGATAAGCTCGAGGAAACGTCTCCGAAGTTGGTCGAGCAGCTGGTACCGGGAGCCGTCAATCTTAATGTTCTGCTTAAGGTCTTGCAGGGATTGCTACATGAGCGGGTATCCATCCGGGACATGAGAACCATAGCCGAAGCTTTGGCGTCAGCGGGTGGAGCGAGTCAAGATCCCGACGCTTTGATTTCTGTGGCCCGGGTCGCACTTTCCCGACAAATCGTCCAATCCATAGTAGGACAGGAGCCTGAGGTGCCTGTTATCACTTTGGAAGCAGGTCTGGAACAGTTATTGCTACAGTCCATTCAGCAGTCACAAAAAACTGGCGGTGGCGGAGCCTTCATTGAACCGCAGCTGGCCGAAAAGCTTCAGCGTTCACTGATTGATGTAGCGCAAAAGCAGGAAATGAAAGGTAAGTCCGTTGTATTGCTGGTAGCTGCACCGATACGAAATATGATGGCGAAATTTGTTCGCTTCAGTATGCCCGACATGTCGGTACTGGCGTACACAGAAATACCGGATAACAAACAAATAACGATTGAAGCCTCTGTTGGAGTCGATCAGTAATTAACCGTTGACCACACGTCAGCTGTGAGCCACGAAAGGCAAACTCTTCGCAAGAAACCGCGATCGAGTGATGGAGAAAACTTATGTCAGTTAAACGTTTTGTTGCTAGCGACATGCGCCGGGCATTAGAACTGGTTCGTCAGGAGATGGGTCCTGAAGCCATTATATTGTCCAGCAAAAGAGTCAAGCAGGGCGTCGAAATATTGACCAGCGCGCCGTCTCAGACGGAAAACAGCGCATCGGTGTCTCCAATTAATAGCCACTTGCCTAACAACAGTCATTTATCCAGAACTGAGTCTGTTCAGCAGAGCGATGTTCCCATGGGAAGTGACGGTGCCTGGCATGACCAGCTGGCAATGGACGAAGTGGTAAACAGCCACGATGCGTTGCGTAACAGTCAGCCGGCTCCAGAGCCCTCACTGGTGGCGCCTGAGTATCAATCGCGTCAGTTTACTCCGAATACTACAACACCCGCTTTCCGCGGCAGCGCTTCCGGAAAAACGCCTGCAGAGCTAGCAGAAGAGATTGAGCAGGCGCGTATCAAAATGATGGCGGCTAAGAAGCAGCAGGAACAGGATGAAATGCCAATTGGCATGTCGGGCGCTCGTCAGAGTGCACCTGCTGCCGAGAATATGTCGTATGCCCAGAGCGTTTCTCATGAGCAGGCGCGTTCCCGTTATGAGGATCACTCTGGCTATGATGATCGTCCAGGTTATGGCGAGCGTTCTGCTTACGACAACCGCTCTCGTTATGACTCAGCAGAAGCTGATCGTTATCGCTCAGACCGCGCTCATGCAGATTCTTACCGCGGCGACTCTTACAACGAAACCATGCATCAACAAGATCAACAGAGACAGTTGCAGTCTCTGCAGTCTGAGCTGGCCGATATGCGTCTTTTGCTGGAAGAGCAACTGACGCGCATGGCCAATACGCCACAAATGGCTTCACCGTTGCATTCTGGATTGATGCGTCGCCTTAAACATATGGGACTGAGTGATCGTCCGGCCGAAGCGGTGGTTAAACGTATTAAAAAGCACAGCACCATTCAGGAAGCGTGGGCCGATACTCTGGCGACCTTATCCCGTTACCTGCCTGCTAACGCCAGTGATCAGGTGATGAACGGCGGTGTATTTGCCTTTGTTGGACCTACTGGTGTTGGAAAAACCACGACGATCGCCAAGCTCGCGGCACGTTATGTGCTGGAGCATGGTGCAGAGAATGTCGCGCTGATTACCACCGATACCTATCGTATCGCCGCACACGATCAGTTGCGTTCGCTAGGCCGGATTCTCAACGTTCAGGTGAAAGTTGTGGAAGACCACAACGATCTTCCGGCGGTATTGAGAAGCCTCAAAGGCTGTCCGCTGGTACTGATTGACACGGCAGGTTTCCGTTTGGGCGATGCTCAGTTGAAAGAGCAGTTGCAAGCGTTAGACGTGATACCCGAAGTTCAGAAATTTTTGGTGATGGCCTGTAATTCCCAGTTGCAAATGATGAAGGCGACGATTCACGCTCACCAGAATGCGAAGTTGCAGGGGTGTGTGCTGACCAAGCTGGATGAAAGCAGCAGCCTGGGTGAAGCCATGAGTGTTCTGCTGGAGCACAAACTGGCGGTTCATTACACCACCAATGGCCAAGAAATTCCTCAGGATATTGAAGTGGCTAAAGGACACAAACTGGTTTCCAAAGCGGTTGCGCTGATGAAAACCGGTATGGGAAGCCAGGCACCGGCACAAGAAGCCGGTGGGTCTTTTGATGCTTATTAACTATGAGACGGATAATTCCTGAGACGGCCAGTTTTTAAATGGCTAGTCATCAGATGGATAGTTCTGAGATGGATAATCCTGAAATGGATAAGCGAGACTGAATAGCTGGTGTCCTGATGTGACCCAGTATTTACCCTGAAATTGATTAAGCTTTCGGGCTACAACGAGAGCACATTTTGCTAGGAGAATGGACTTAGATGAGTTCCTCACGACCGGTACAAGTAATTGCTGTAACAGGCGGTAAGGGTGGCGTTGGGAAAAGTAATATTTCCCTAAACCTGAGTATTGCTCTGGCTGAAATGCGCCGCCGGGTAGTGTTGTTGGATGCGGATTTGGGGCTGGCCAATATTGATGTATTGCTGGGTCTGAAAGCTGAAAAGAACCTGGCTGATGTGTTGAGTGGCGATTGCAGTCTGTCCGATGTTCTGGTGACAGGTCCTGCAGGCATTAAAGTCGTTCCGGCGTCTTCGGGTGTACAGAAAATGGCCGCTCTCGGTCCTCAGCAGCACGCCGCTCTGATCAATGCGTTCAGTGAGCTGAGTAATCAGCTTGATGTTTTGATTGTCGATACGGCTGCGGGCATTTCCGACACCGTTGTCAGTTTTGTCAGGGCTTCTCAGGAAGTGGTGGTAGTGGTGTGTGATGAACCATCCTCCATTACCGATGCTTACGCCTTGATCAAACTGCTGAATAAAGAGTACGGACTCTTCCGCTTTCGGGTCGTTGCCAATATGACCCGAAGCGCCCAGGAAGGACAGGGCTTGTTCAACAAGCTCAATGTGGTATGTGAACGTTTTCTGGACGTTTCCCTGCAGTATTTGGGTAACGTTCCATTTGATGAAAATGTGCGCA
>NZ_CBFIHX010000156.1:0-6447 GCF_965662505.1 Pseudomaricurvus sp.
TAATGTTATCAAACCCTTTGACGATATTGGTGGTGTGTTCATCCAGTCCTGCACGAGGAGGGTCTACAAACACGGTCGAGAACTGGTAGCTGTCTAGATCAATATCCTTTAACCGTCTGAATTCCCGCTCTTTGTCCATTGCCTGAGAAAGCTCTTCACTCGACATGCGAGCAATCGCCACGTTGCTGACGTTATTGGCTTTCAGGTTGTACTGTGCGGAGTTAACCGATGTTTTGGAGATCTCTGTGGCCAGCACCTTATCGAAAGCTTCAGACAAGGGAATAGTGAAATTACCATTGCCGCAATACAGTTCCAGCAGGTCTCCTGACAGGTTTCCCGCTCCAGACAAAGCCCAGCTGAGCATGCTTTCGCACACCTTGGCATTTGGTTGGGTAAAGCCCGTTTCCACTTGTTGATATTGGTACTGTTTGCCGTTGACCTCAAGGGTCTCAACCACATAATCCTGACCAATCACCAGTTTTTGTTTACGGCTCCGGCCAATAATATGAACCTTGAGCTGTTCAGCCAAAGTTTTCGCTTTTTCTGCCCAGATTTCATCCAGGGGTCTGTGGTAAATCAGGGATATCACAGCCTGACCGCTCAGCGTCGTGAGAAATTCCACCTGGAAAAGCCGCCGAGAAAGCAATGTATCGGCGTTAATCGCCTCCAGTAACAGTGGCATCAATTGGTTGATCAGTAAGCTGCCCACCGGGAACTCTTCGATCATGAAGGGCTTTTTGTACTCTCCAGGCTGGAACATGGCGTAATGTGCCTGATCTTGTTCGTGCCAGATCTTGAACTCGGCACGCATGCGAAAATGACTGGCAGGTGACTCGAATGCCTCCAGCTCAGGAGGTGAAAATTGAGCAAACTGTTCAGTGACACGCTGAATCTTGTCGTTCAGCTGAGCATGGTATTGATCGGGGTATACGCTGTTGATGGCCATAATGTTGTCTGAAATGCTGTATGAGAGGGATCGCGGGATCGGGCATTATACTGACTAAGCGCAGATGATACGAGGCCTCTCACAACCTAACTGGATGGCCCGCGGCGCGAATCTGGGCTGTAAATAAGGTACTTCTTTGGACTCCTCAAACGGGAAGTCACACTCTGAAACACCGTGAAGTAGGCCAGATGCGCATGGCCAGTTTTAAGAACAATTTGAATTCAAACTGATGATTCTTGGGGCCGGTGGCTATATTGAATTCGGAGGATAATTTTCTCAAATTCAGGAAGGGCGAGGCTTTCCCATTAAAACTTCAATCGAGAGCGTTTCATGTGGGCGCTCAGTACGCTGAAGCCTTGCTGTTTTTTCAAGCCTGACTAAATGGGAGGCTCTATACTTTTTATACAAGATGAACAGATTCACCTTGTTGGGGGATCAATCCGTATACCTCCTTCACAGTGCATGGCCCTTTAAAACAAGAGAGGCGGTTCCGATGTTGCGTTTTTTAAAGTGGACGTTTGGCGTAATAGGGTTGTTATTTCTGGGAGTCATCGGTGTTTCAACCTATTTATACGTGGTTGAACTGCCTTCATTGCACGAGCCCCCCAAAACCATCGTTCAGCATTTACCTTCCGGCTCGGGTAACTACGGAGCCTATCCGGCCTACAGTGGATCCCATCCAGGCGTCTCCCCAAGACCCGAAGACTCTTATCGCTTCCCCATACAAATTGGCGAAACCGGTCCGCTTGAACCGTTATTTTCAGGCCCTAATACTTATCCGTTTTGGTGTGGGCGCAATACGGTTACCCATCTTCAGCCAGTTGCAGACAATTTTGAAGGCGTAGGGATTCCTGTATTTTCGGTGGATGAAGAAGGAGAACCAACAGAGGAGGTCATTGGTTACAGTCGCGATTGCCTGCACCCAACTGCCGCGAACTACTTTTTTCTCAATTCAAAAGATGGTCGATTTTACCGGATCGATAAAAAAACACCTGAGCAAACCATAGAAAAGATTACGATTAGCGGAGTATCTCGTGATTTTATCGTACGACTTGAAACGGGAACCATTAATCGATTCTTTTACGCCATCGCCGTACTGAAAGGAGACGGTGAGTCTCTCGAAAGGCCGTTAGGCAATCTATGGAATCAGCGTTTGATATATCAGTTTCGCGGTGGCGTTGGTATTGGCAAACGGCAGGGAAATATCAAACCTAACGACATTCTGAAACGTCGGAAAGATCAATTAAGAAAAGGCTATGCTGTAGTCTATTCATCCGCAAACCAGACCAGTAATCATTACAATATGTGGGTTGCCGAAGATGTCGCAGCCCGCGTAAAAAAACAATTCATCGGTCTCTATGGCGATCCACTGTATACCGTAGGTATTGGTGGGTCTGGTGGCGCGATACAGCAGTACTTGCTCGCTCAAAATCATCCAGGTCTGCTCGATGGTCTCATTCCCTTGTATTCCTATCCGGATATGGTGTCTCAAACCACTTACGTGCTGGATTGCGAACCACTGGAATATTTCTTCGATGTGCAGGATCGTCAGAATCCCAGGTGGGAGAGTTGGGGGCAGCGGGTGATGGTGGAAGGTCTGAGTTCAACCGAGTCGAACATCAATTATTTCCAGGCCATGTCATCTGCGGCCAGTGTGTTGCTGGGCAATTTTGATGGTATTAAACAGTTAAGTGGTAGCAGTGAATGTGTCAGTTCCTGGCGCGGGCTTACACCCTTGGTTAATAACCCGAACTTTGTGCATTTCGCGAAAAATTTCAGCCCTGAAATTCAAAAAAAGATACGCTGGACCCACTGGGAAGATCTCTACCAAATCTATGGGCGGGATGAAAACGGTTACGCTCAAAGTATTTGGGATAATGTCGGCATTCAATATGGTTTGAAGGCGTTAACTGAGCAAAAGATCTCCGTAGAAGAGTTTCTGACCATTAATGCCAAGGTCGGTGGTTGGAAATCACCAGAGCAAATGCAGCAAGAAGAATTCTGGTTCCTGCAAGGTGATGTGTTACCGGTAAAACTGTCTGTTTGGAGTCACCAGAACCAGCTTTTACCGTCAGGGCCGGAAAGTCCTGCAGCCCGTACATCTGCTTCACTGGATGCTATTGAGGGTGTGTTTCGATCAGGTCATGTGTTCCTTGGACAGCTGGACCTTCCAATCCTGGATGTCAGGCATTACCTCGATCCACAGCTGGATATGCATCACTCTTCAGCCTCGTTCATGACCCGCTCCCGGATGCTGAAAAGTCAGGGAACAGCGGCCAATCAAATCATTTGGATCAGCGATCCGGATTATAATCCGGTCGAGCGCGCCTTTGCGGTGATGGATGAGTGGCTGTTAAACATCAAAATGAACGACGAGCTTTCTGTTGCTGAAAATCGTCCTTATTTTGCTGAGGATTCATGCTTTAACAAAGAGGGTGAAACGATCGCGCGCGGAGCGCGGGTTTGGGATGGCGCCTGGAATCAACAGCCTGTAGGAGCTTGTATGCAGGTATATCCAGCGTATATGACCTCTCGGGAAATTGCTGGGGCGCCGATCTCCGGAGATGTCTTTAAATGCCAGACTCAACCAGTTTCAGCGGCCATCAAACAGGGACTGTATGGGAGGGTAGATATGACACCATACCAGGAGAAGCTTGAACATATATTCCCAGAAGGTGTCTGTGATTTTACTCAGCCTGGCTTGGGACGGCCCGACAACCTCTTGACAAAGCCCATGCTGGCGAACTCACAGGATGCAGTTAACCCTCCCAATCAGCAAGCTCAAATCGAGTTTCAAAAGCCTGAGATAACACAGAAGAAGCCGTCGGAAGAGGTTCGGGAAGTGACCAAAATGCCTGAACCTAAAGAAATGTCTGCGCACTCAGCGATCACTTTATCCCGACTGGAGGCAGAGACGGCATCGAGCCAGTGAGGACAGTCGATACAGACTTACCTTAAAGGTAGGGTGATAATAAAGTTCGTGCCTTTGCCTGGATATGACTCCACTTCAATCGTGCCGTCATGGTGTTCTGTGACGATAAAGTAGGTGACCGACAACCCAAGCCCAGTACCTTTGCCTACCTCTTTGGTGGTAAAGAACGGTTCAAAAATGTGGCGACTCACCGCTTCGCTCATTCCCGGGCCGTTATCTTGAACTTCGATACTGACTGATCCTGCGCTAGCATGAATACGTAAAGTGATTTTCGGGTAGAGTGGGGCACCGTACTCTTCATCGTTAAATGCCTGACAGGCATTGCGCAGTAAATTAAGAATGACCTGCTGCATTTCAGTGGGCGAACACCTTACCAAAGGAAGGTCGACATCAAACTCTTTGACCACTTCCAGTTGCTCGGAGCCCTCAGGGGTTTGCAGTTCGAAGGAGTTCTTTGCCAGTTCGAGACTGTGCTCCAGCAGTTCCGGCAGGCTTACCAGTTGATGATCACGATTATTGCTACGGGAAAACTCCAGCATATTCGTAACAATCCGAGCTGAGCGATCTCCAGCTTCACGAATGGCATCCAGGAATTTAAAGATATCTCTGGCCTTCAGGTAGGCGTGGACCTGTTCGACCTTAATGCCTATGTCGTCAGCTATACGATGATTCTGATCCAGGTCGGGAGATGTGCGACGATAAATGTTCTGGATGCCATGCAGGATTGCGCTTAAGGGATTGTTGATCTCGTGGGCCATACCGGCGGCCAACTCTCCCAAAGACATCATTTTCTCGTTCTGAATCATCATGGTTTCAATTCGCACACGCATGGTGACATCATCCAGACGGATAACCGCGCCTGATATTTCAGAAGAGAGCAGGGGGTAAATCGTCAAATCACTGTGTTGTGCATGATTGTCCTGACCGTGCTGGATATTTTCATTGATTTGGGGGACGCCTTTGTCGATGGTTTCGTGAATCATCTCAGTCGTCACTGGCAGATCGGGATAAACCTCAGCCAGATGTTGTCCCAAAGCTTCTTTCGCCTCTATGTCTGTGATTCTGGCTGCTGCAGTGTTCCAGTGCGTAATAACCCCTTGGCGCGTGATGCCAATCAATACAGAAGGCATGGAATTGATGATGCTGTTGAGATAATCCTGAGTTTCTCTTAACAGTTCCTCAGTGATTTCGTGTTTGGCGATTTCATCGTAAAGCTGGTTGTTGATGTTGCGAAGCTTGTTGGTGCGCTCGATAACGCGTTGCTCAAGATTTTTTTGAGCCTGTCCCAGGTCTTCCTTCTTGCGCTTATAACGGCTGCGGCTGAGCTGGATACCTATAATAATGATGGTTTGAAGGGCAACCAGCGCCCAAAGCAAGGTGTTAGCTTCTATATCTCCGCCAATCATGGGGTGTCTGTCCTTACTTCAATTAGCTTTCTGTGTTGGCTGGAGTCAGAGTGTCAGGCTTTGCTGATGTCTGCAATTCTCATCGCAATTTGTTCATAAAATCAGCAAGTTAGCAGGATATTAGAGTTTTTGTCAAAAAGGTTTGACACAACAGGTGGATTAGGTAGAATGCGCCTCTCTTGCAGATCGGGTGGTTAGCTCAGCTGGGAGAGCATCGCCCTTACAAGGCGAGGGTCGGGGGTTCGATCCCCTCACCACCCACCAAGCAAGAGATGGTTATACAGCGGACCGGTAGTTCAGTTGGTTAGAATGCCGGCCTGTCACGCCGGAGGTCGCGGGTTCGAGTCCCGTCCGGTCCGCCAATAACCCTAAATTTAGACCTCCTTTATTTCCCTGTTAAGAACGCTCCTCTAAGCAATACGCCTCGTCAAAGCTCAGCCAAAGCACACCACGATCAAACTCTGTTTCAAATCGCATCGATCTTTATTTCAAATTCTATTGCTACTGTCTCTTATCTGCTTATTTTCTTATAACCCATTTGTCTAGCTGGGTCATAGAAATGTCACAACTATCGACTATCTTTAATTCAAGGCCAGCGATTTGAGCCTATTCGCTATATAGAACTCAGCAAAAACGTAATGGGGTTCTAAAGAAGAGTAGCAACAAACGCACAAATCCTGACTGAATCCGCCCGGACAAACCAACCTGAGGAGAAAACTATCAATTCAGGTGTCTTACAAAGGGCATCACTATCAACAACACGGAGATTACTCTATGCAAGATTATCTGGAAGAACTTCTTGATAACGCCTTCGAAGAATTCGAAGATGATGATTGGACAGAAGACTACAGTGACGTTTAAAGGCTTGGGCATCCCAAGCCTTTTTCTTTATCCCATCAATTAAATTCTACTGGCCACTAGCCACTCACCTCACTAGCTACACGCCTCGCAAACTGCCATTTCACACAGACCTAAGCTACAGGCCGAACCTATAAACCTAAGCTATAGCCCTAAGCTACAGCCGGATTTAATCAATCGGCAGCCAGATTAATTCTTTCTTCTCGTATTCCAGCCCATTTTGCTTGTCATCTGATTCTTCTTTTTGGCTACACCATCACAGTTGTGCCTGAAGAGAACATCGATAATAAAATGTTGAAAGGCAC
>NZ_CBFIHX010000157.1:0-6432 GCF_965662505.1 Pseudomaricurvus sp.
GCCAGCTGCAAGCATTCGGCCAATGGCAGTCCGGCTCTGAGCATAAATGCCATTTGTCGATAAAAAAAGATCAACGCATCAGTCGACACTGATCGCTGCGTGGCAAGCCAATCTTTGAAGTTTTCCTGTCCCAAAAAGCCTGAACGCCGACGCTCTTTGATTTGCAATACACGCAAGCCTTCTGTCCGCAATGCTTGTGCCACCGCACTGGTCGAGTCAGCCTGCATCTTGCCGGACAGTTCGTCACCGGTTCGACTTAAGGCCTGATAAGCAAACGTTGGCATTTAGTTCGCCTCCGCCATGTCATGTCGTTTAAAAACAGCGACATCACGCACTTCATCCAGTGTCGTTAGGCCTCTCAGCACTTTCTCGCAGCCGTCCTCCCACATAAATTTAAGCGACTTCCCAGCACTGGCTTCCAGTGTTTCCTCATCCGCACCTTTGGCGATCATCCGGGCTAATTTTTCATTGAACCAAAGTGTTTCAAAGAGGCCTAATCGTCCTCTGAAACCCTGCCCCTGACAAACGGGACAGCCTACGGGCTCAAAGATATCCACTTGCTCATCAGTTCCCAGCAACATCAGCTCATCTTCGGTCGCAGGTCTGGCTTTAGCGCACTGACGGCATAAGCGCCGCACAAGCCGCTGAGCAATAACAGCTGTCATGGTTGAGCCAATCAAGAAAGGTTCACAGCCGATATCGATAAGGCGAGTCACGGCACTTACAGCATTGTTGGTATGCAAAGTCGAAAAAACCAGATGCCCGGTCATCGCCGCTTTAACCGCCACATCAGCGGTTTCCGAATCTCGAATCTCCCCCACCATCAAAACATCAGGATCATGTCTGAGCAGTGAACGAAGCGCATCAGCAAAATTGATTTTAGGGCCGGTCTGAATTTGAGAAATCCCATCAATGACATACTCAATGGGGTTTTCGACCGTCATGATGTTAATATCTGAACGATTAATTTCCTGTAGCGCTGCACATAGCGTGGTGGATTTACCACTTCCGGTAGGCCCCGTCAGCAAAATCATGCCGTAAGGCTTACGAATAGCCTGTTTAAATTCAATCAGGTCACTTTCCAGTAAACCTAAATCCGTTAATGTCAGCGTGTTGCTCTCACTGCCCAGTAATCGCATGGTAATGCGCTCACCAAGCCGGGTTGGAGCGGTGGCAACGCGAATATTAAACTCCATATTGACAGGTGCGGTGAGCTGATATGAAAACCCACCGTCCTGTGGCATACGCTGCTCAGAGATATCCAACCCCGATAATACCTTCACCCGTGAAATCAAGCCCGCGCCAATAGCAGGGTCGGTTTCAAGTGGATAATCGCTCAACCTTCCATCCACTCTAAAACGAACCCGTATGCCTTCTTCTTCTATCATCAGGTGTACATCTGAAGCACGGTTAAGATAGGCATCTCTTAGAATTTGATCCAACAAAGCAATCAGATCAGTATCTGAACTTGCAGTCGTACTTGCCTGCGCAACTGCGGTATTAGCTAACAATTTTTTGACTGTCAGTCGTAAATGTTCTGGATCGGTCATTACCACTGGTAATGCGTCGCCCACTAATCGCAATGCTGCATCAATTGAGGTTCGATCTGTGGGATCACTTATTACCAACAACGACTCATCACCAACGTTGACGACAATCATTTGCTTACGATTAATTAAGCTGGATGGTAATTTTTTAGTTAGCGCAGTATTCAGCTGTGATGACGATAGAGCAATAAAACGAAATCCATGCTCCTCAGCAAGGGCTCTATGTAATGCCGACAGCGGTAGTCGAAAATGCGCTAAAATTTTCGACAATAAAGGCACGCGCTCGCGTCTAGCAGACAGACGTAGCTGGTCAACAACGGATTGTTCAATCAACCCGGTTTCAATGCTTGCTGTAATTAATTGCTCATCTCTTACTGCCATGGGGTCTCTCGTTACAGTGCCAGTACCATTTCAGTTTTCAATAATTGTGAATTACCCCGTAATGGCGCAATATCTAATTTTTCAACATTGATTCTCACTACTGTTACTAAGTAGGGAAGCTGATCAAGACCATGTATAAAACGTCGCAGCGACAAATAGCTACCATCCACTTCCAGACGCTGTAATGGTCGCTGATACATCGAGCCGGGTGATAATCGAGTTACCCACCCCGTGCCAACCGGTGGAATGATTTCACCAAAATCAGCTTTATCATTACTGCCACGCTTTGTCGGTGCCGGTTTCAAAGGTTGTGGGTTAAGAGCCTCATTGACACGAATACGAATGCCACTGTCACGCGCCAACTCTGAAATACGTACCTTCAGCTCCTGAGAGTCTATAGGTGCAAGTTGCGACTCAATCTGCTCAGCACTCTCTCTTATTGCCACCAATGCTTTTTCTTGGTCATCGAGTGCATCTTTGATCTCATCAACACCTTCTGTGGGTTCTGATGGAATATCCATCTTTCCCAATCTATTCAACGTTGCCTGCTTTTGTTGTTCGAGTCGCTGATTCGCATCGAATTTGGGTTGAAATCGTAGAAAACCATAGCCCCCCAGAACGATAATAATGATGATGCAAGCGGCCAGGATACGTTCGCGTTTATTAAGTTGCTTTAATTTCACGATTGAGCCGCCTCAATTTCAGTTTTTGGAATAACGCGTATCAGACTTAATGACACCGAGTAACCAGCAAGATTGAACGGCCCTGTTTTTTCTATTACCTGTATATCTCTAACCTCCATGCTCCATGCAGTGACAGCTAGTTTTATATTTTGTACAAACTCTTGTGCGGCACTTTCTGTTAATGCCCAAGCATCAATATTGAAATTATCGGTTTCAATTACATTCGGTAAATTTAAGGGCGTAGTCGGTGGTTGAATACCGACACGACGCCCCATCTCATCAATGCGATTAACCACAATCTGATCATTAATATTGTTTTGAAGTATGCCAAGAATCGCCTGCACTAATATGGCTCGGTCAGGTAGCTCAGTACCGAAAAATTTCAGTCGGGCTTCCATACGTCGCTGGTTATCTTTCTGTTGTTCAAGCTCAGCTTTGCGTTGTTCAATTTCGTCGCGTTGTTTATTGATTCTTGCAACAGCGGTATCCAACACTTCGGCACGTGCATCAATCTCTGCTTTATCACGACTGATTGCTGCGTGTTGAATCGACATCGTTATCTCGGAGACTATGACTAAAAATAATAATGCGCCAAGCAAGACACTCACCTGGGTTTCAGGTCGATCCCAAGTAGGCGGTAAAGGTCCATCAGGGCGTACGATACTAATTTTATTTGCGCCCTTAAGACCAAAGAAAAGCCTACCGGCAGCAAAGAGCCCCGGAGAAAGCCCTTCTCGCTCATCAAACATGACAAGATCAGGCTCATTCGCCAATGCTGATGATAGACTGCGTCTCAAATTAGGAAGACTTTCAGGCGGTGCTGCTAGTACCACGCCGGGGTGCTGTGCATTTTCAGCATGAAACACTTCCAAACAGGCATCCAACATGGAAGCGCTGCGATTCACAAAGTGTTGAACAGAAATAATGACATCACGCTTCAAATGGGTTGAAGTCGTAATAAACTCGGTGGTTTCCAGCACCACAAGGTGCTTGTCGGCATGTTCAATCAAGGCCACACTGTTTCCTGTCAGTGGCATCAAACCGGTGAGTTGCAGATTGTAATCCTGACACAGCTCATGCCACTTACTCATTATGGATTGATGTGTCCCTGTTGCCATCCAGTTCCAGACACCCGGCGCATCATCAACTTCGCCCTGAGCCGACCAGCCACAAATCACATCATCATCTTCTCCGCGCAACCAATCTTGAACAACAAATAAAGACTGTGCCTGTTCACGCGTCACATAACCCAACTCCAACGCCAATTCGCCAAAACGTTTGTTAGCCTTGCGATCGACTTTATTAGAATCCTGTTTTTGCAGCTTCTGTGCCTGATTAATTTCCAGCACCTGCTCCGCAGAGAGCATGCCATGCGATTCCATCAACTGACCCAATGTCCATTGGAGTTGATGCTGCATCAGTAATGGCTCCACTTCCCAACGAACCAGTTCGTGCATTTGTGTCACTGGCTTCGGTTTTTTAGGCGAAACAGGGAGTTCAACCATGGCACTCATCACTGAGGGTGTGAGCACAACCACATCCTTACCCTTCCAACCCTGAGTTTGCAATGAGCTAAGAAGCTGACTAAAGGCCACTGCTGGGTCGATACTATCCGAGCTGGCTGTTGCTAAAACCTGAAGTTTTTTAGCCGTTTTAGCAAAAGCGGCGGCCTGCATTGATACCCCCGTCCACTCGCACACCATGACGCTATTTGCGCGGAGTGAGCTCAATTTGTCTGTCAAGATTTTCAGATTCATCAAGGTTCCATATTCCAGCGCAGAGGGCCGAGCTGCTGTTTCGGTAAAATCATAATCGTGTAGGGGTTACTAACTGACTCTGGACAGCTATCTCCATCTGCGCACTCAATCGATACCCGGTAATAGCCCACGGGAATAGGATCGCTAAAGCTGGTTGTATGTTCATACATACCCATATTGGCAGGGATACTGGATGAGGTTGGCGTAAAGGTAAATGCAGAGGCTAAGGCATCCGGATCAGTCGTACTTTTCGCTAATGTCAGCGTCCAGTTTTCATCGCCACTGTTAATACCGTTAATCGCAGACGTAGCCGATGTATTGACAAACTGAATTGTGACATCCTGCTGATAAAGCCAATCATTGGCAACTAGCAGATAATCAGTGATTGCCGCGGGATAATCATCAAAATCATCCGTTAAATCAAAGCCCGAGCTTTGTACTGTCAAGTCGATAGGCTGCGGAAACGAACCACTATCAGGATCAAAGCTGTCGATGACGACAGCAGTCGCTGACTGAGACAATGTCCAGTTCCAGCCAAAATTAACACCGCCATCATCATTGCTGTAACCGTCGCGGAAAGGTCGGTCACCATTACTTTCTGGGTTAACCTGAATATAAGGTCCCCACCACCCATAGCGTAAACCTGAATTGGTGATGAGCGGCTTACGTAATGTTAATAATCCATTGCTCAGATCACAGGGTGATTGGTAGTGAGTTGTTGGCGCACTGGCACTATCTGTAAATGCAAACTCTGGTCCTGTTAGTTCGGTTAAACAATAAGGTAGTCGACCATTATCAATAACAAAGCCAGAAAGCTCTGGACGACCATTTACTGTTCTTTCGCCACTTTGGATAATCGCTTTACGAATCAGTTCAAGGCGACGTTGGGTATCATCAAACTGTGCTTGGTCTTCAATATTTTGGGTAAACAACAGACCTGCCGTGGCCAATAGCCCGACTAGAAACAAGACCAACACGAGTTCTAGTAAAGTAAAACCACGTGAATCGGCAAAAGTAGTGTGTTTGGATAACCGCGCTGACATCTACTTTACCTCAGCAGACACAGGACTAAATCATCCCCTTGCGCGAGACAAGGATCTTCCGGAATATTGAGGTTGTAATTACTTAACGCACTGTCTATTACCCCATCAGGTCCACTACTGACTATTCTGGCAATATCCGCAGGTAAAATATCTATCGAACCATCAAAAGCAGGATCACTCGGTGACAGACAAATGTAATCACCCGTTGTGCCATCTATGGCGTAACTACCTGAGTCATTCTCACAGCGATACGTCTGATTAAAGGTTAGCTCAGGCTCCAAGAGTAAATAGGGATTTCCCCATCCATCGGTTAAGCCTTCCTGACTGATATAAGGCCCATTCCAGCCTAACTGAGTATTTCGATCCCAGATAAGTGCTGCTAAATCAGGATCAGCGACATCATAAGGAAAGGTATTCAACATATACATAGCATTGGATGACACTATTTGACCGCTGCTAGTGACGTCTTCGCTACACCATGCTCGCCAATCTGAGGCTGAGGCCCCACCGGCTGGTAATGCGAAGATATTGATAAACCCTGCATCACCAACACTATTACGAAATTCAAGTGGGTTAAAAACGCCAGAACGATAGACTCGGCATGGTAACTCGCGATTATCGCGACGAAACTGGAGTAACGTTTTTTGCAGCTCAGACATTTCAAGCCGAGTAATATTAAGACGAGCTTGTTCTTCATTACCGTCAAACGCATTAATGGCAGCAATACTGAGCACACCAAGCATAACGACAATGAGCAACAATTCAATAAGGGTAAAACCTGACTGTCGACCGCTAGTCAGATGGTTAGAAGAAGCGCGTCGGCAAAACAATAAAATCCGCATTTACTTGTTTCCGATAAAAATTTTTAGCTAGGAAAAGCGGGGCTTTTGCCCCGCTTCCATAAAATAACGATGTGTTGTTTATCTATTAATCGTCATCACCACCTGCTTGACCAGAAGCAGCTAATGCGTTCAGTGAGTCAATGTTTTCACCGTCTGTTGCTATAACGGCTAGAAGTCGC
>NZ_CBFIHX010000158.1:0-6350 GCF_965662505.1 Pseudomaricurvus sp.
ACTATTTAGATAATAGTTATGGTTATGACCGATCAGGAAAGAAACCAGACTATCGAGCCCCTCTAAATTGGTACGTTAAGAAGTTATCACCTGGCTTCCAGGCAGTCGTTTGTGATATTCATTTTATTGCCAACGGCGGAAAAGATAGTCCAGACCTCTATCGTTCAGTTTTTTTCCCTGTTTCTTCACATCAATTTATCCGAATCAATTTTGATTTCGGTGGTGTTGATATCTTGAATGATGAAATGAGATCGAAACCGTTATTGGCACTCTGCGATTCTATTATTGATTCAATGCGTTTAGATGTGGGTAAATCGATTCAGGAAGAGTGGGACAAAGTGAAAACCACTTGCCCCGATATGTCGATCACGGAAACTTTTGGTGAATTGTCTTGGCCGCTTATAAAAGAAAAGCCCAGTAAAAAGCCGAAGGAATCGGATATTACACCCAGCGAAGTTCAAAAAGCGGTGCTATTTAAACAGTGATTAAGGTTCTGGCGAGCTAATGTTCCGAGATTAAATGAGGTCTATTGCATCTCGAGCCAGAACCCCCCCTACTCCCCTTCCGGCGTATGCCCCAACCAAATGGCCATCAGTGCCGCGCGGCTATTAACGTTAAATTTCCGATAAATAGAAACCACGTGCTTATGGGTGGTGTCGACTTTTTGTCCGAGTGATTCTGCGATTTGTTTTTCTGTCTGGTCTGTCAACAACAGTTGTAAAACACGCTTCTCGGTCGGTGTCAGCGCCGCTTCGGCAATGAGCAGGCCGTGATGGAGCAGAACCTGTTTGTGGAACCACTTCAGGCTGCGCAGGCAATCGCTGGCGAGGTCGAGATCAGCCTGGCTGAATTGCGGCTTGGATATTGAGCGGTTAAAGCAAAAATAGGCTTCAGAGTCTTTGTTCACCGGTGCGATAACAAACATTGTATCGCCAAGGCCACGCGATCGGTAATGGCGATGGTATTGAGGAGTGGAATAATACGCATCGGTGACGTGATCTCTGAGAAACAAGGAGCGAAAGCGGCCGCTTTGGCGCACATGATTGTAAGAGCTCTCGTCAATAATCCCTTCGTGCTCATCGAGTTGTGCACCGCGATACACTTTTTGATCGTGAATTTCTTCAGCAGGATAAAACACCGGACCCAGTCGCCAGCCCAGTAGCGGATCATTCTCTGACGGAGACATGCGATAAGCCGACAGCCAATAGCTGTGGTCGGCGTCCACCAACGTGCAGATGCTGTTCAGTAAATATTTTAGTGCCTGTTCAGCCTGGGCGGCTGGCCAGTCAGCCAGCTTATCCCAAATCTGATGGATGTGTGTCTGTTGCTCTTCCATGTGGTTCAACAGATTAAATCACCATAATCCCGTCGGCTTCTACCATGGCGCCTTTAGGCAATTGTTTAACGCCTACTGCAGCGCGGGCCGGGTAAGGCTCGTCAAAATACTGCGCCATGACTTCGTTGACGGTGGGAAAGTTGTTCAGGTCTTCCAGAAAGATACCCAGCTTGACGATATTGGCCAGTGAGCCGCCAGAGGCTTCGCACACAGCGCTGAGGTTCTTAAACATCTGATGTGCCTGGGCTTCGAAGCCGCCGTCGACCAGTTCCATGGTTTGCGGGTCGAGCGGGATCTGGCCAGACAGATAAACGGTGTTATTCACTTTAACCGCTTGTGAATAAGTGCCGATGGCGGCAGGTGCGTTTTCGGTATTGATGATTGCTTTGTTTGTCATGTTCAAGTCCTTCTTTATCGGTTCCGCAGCGTTGTGACTCTACGCTGGGTTCATGGCTCTTATGAATAAAAAACGGGAGAGGAGGAAAGCCCCTCTCCCGCGTTTTGTATGAGTATTGTGTATCAGTTTTTACTTCGGGTGATCTTGATGACCGCGCTGATGAGTTTTAGACGACGCATGATGTGCGCCAGATGCACGCGGTTGTGGACGCCGAGACAGAAGCGAATCACGGAGTTGTGAGCGTCCCGTTCGTCCACGTTAACCTGTTCGATGTTGCCTTTGAGTTCGGCAATGCGTGTGGCCAGCGAGGCGATAATGCCGCGCTCGGATTGCACTTCGACGCGAATGTCGGCCAGAAACTCGCCGGTTACGGTAGGCGCCCAGTTAACCGCACTGATCTTTTCCGGATTGTGGCGCAGTTCGGAAATATTGCGGCAGGTATCGCGGTGTACGACCAGTCCTTTACCGGCACTGATATGGCCGATGATCGGATCGCCGGGAATCGGGCGACAGCAACGGGCGAAGCTGATCATCAGGCCGTCGGTGGAGTCGATCATCAGCGGCGAATAAATATTGCCGCTGCTGGTGCTGGTGGTTTTGTCCGAAGCCAGAATCTTGGCCACGGCGTGCGCAATGCGGTTACCCAGACCGATGTCTTCCAGCAGGGCGTCCAGCGACGCGGTATTGGTGGCGCTGAGCAGAACCTGAGTCTGATCGTCCGTCAGGTCTTTCAGCTCGATACCCTCGTCCAACAGCGCGCGACCGAACATGCGTCGGCCCAGCTCAATGGATTCATGGTGGCGCTGGTTTTTCAGGAAGTGGCGAATACCACTGCGCGCCCGTCCCGAGGTGACAAAGTTGAGCCAGTTGGGGTTCGGTTGAGCACCGGGCGAGGTGATGATCTGGATCTTCTGCCCGCTCTGCAGGGTTTGCGACAGCGGCGCCAGACGGTCGTTGATGCGACAGGCCACGCAGCGGTGCCCTACATCGGTGTGCACGGCGTAGGCAAAATCCACCGGAGTCGCGCCGGAAGGCAGCTCCACAATTTTGCCCTTGGGCGTGAACACGTAGACCTCGTCCGGGAACAGGTCGATCTTCACGTTCTCGAT
Organism: Pseudomaricurvus sp.; assembly: GCF_965662505.1. Taxonomy (NCBI): domain Bacteria; kingdom Pseudomonadati; phylum Pseudomonadota; class Gammaproteobacteria; order Cellvibrionales; family Cellvibrionaceae; genus Pseudomaricurvus; species Pseudomaricurvus sp. The sequence goes on from NZ_CBFIHX010000158.1 coordinate 2,843, forward strand.
AAATTCCAGCGAGTCGCCGGCGCGCTGCTGCATTTCCAGCAAGCCCTGAATCCACTGGCGTGCCCGAGCGTGTGAGCCGCTGGGCATATCGTCGTCGCTGTCGGACTTGTACAGCCAATGAGCGGCGATGCCGGAGTTGGCCATCTCGTCCATCTCTTTGGTGCGGATCTGCACTTCGATGGGTACGCCGTGCATGCCCACTAGTACGGTGTGCAACGACTGATAGCCATTGGCTTTAGGAATGGCGATGTAGTCTTTGAACTCGGTAATGACCGGCTTGTAGAGATTGTGCACCGCGCCCAGTACCCGGTAGCAGGTATCGACGCTGTCGACGATGATGCGGAAGGCGTAGACGTCCATGATTTCCTTGAACGACTTCTTCTTATTGCGCATCTTCTGATAAATACTGAACAGGTGTTTCTCGCGACCGATCACCAGGGAGTTGATCTGTTCACGCTCCAGACGCAACTCGATGGCGTTCTGAATTTTCTCGACTAACTCTTTGCGGTTCCCGCGAGCCGTCTTAAGCGCAGTTTGCAAGCGCTCACTTCTAAGCGGATACATGGCGGCAAAACCGCGGTTTTCCAGCTCCAGACGGATGTTGTTCATGCCCAGACGCTGGGCAATCGGGGCGTAGATTTCCAGGGTTTCCTTGGCGATGCGACGTTTCTTCTCGGGCTTGAGAGCCCCGAGGGTGCGCATGTTGTGCAGCCGATCGGCCAGCTTCACCAGAATCACGCGGATGTCTTTGGCCATCGCCAGCGCCATCTTCTGGAAGTTCTCGGCCTGTTTCTGTGCCTGGGTTTCAAACTCAAACTGAGTCAGCTTACTGACGCCGTCCACCAGCTCGGCCACGGGTCCACCGAACTGCTCGGTGAGGGCGTCTTTGGAAATGGTGGTGTCTTCGATCACGTCGTGAAGCATGGCGGCCATCAGGCTTTGATGGTCCATGTGCATGCCGGCCAGAATGGTGGCAACTTCCAGAGGATGGGTTACATAGGGTTCGCCACTGCGGCGGCGCTGGCCTTCGTGGGCTTGTTCTGCGTAGAAGTAGGCACGCTTAACGCGATTGATCTGATGCGGTTCGAGATAGGAGGAGAGCCGGTGGCCCAAGGACTCAAGTGTTTGCATCGGGGTCCTGTATCGGTTGATGTCTGGGGAAAGTGGGGATTGACCCCACTTTTGCCCCAGCTTATTACATCTGCGGCGCTGTGTCGTCGATAACGAACTCTTCGAAATCGTCCTGCTCTTCTTTCTGAGTCAGGATGCTGGCGTCGATGAAACCTTCTTCGATTTCGCGCAGTGCGATAACGGTTGGCTTGTCGTTTTCTTCCGGTACAAACGGGTCCTTGCCGCCAACAGCGATTTGACGAGCACGTTTGCTGCTAACTAGAACCAATTCAAAGCGGTTGTCTACATGATCAAGACAATCTTCTACAGTAATACGAGCCATTTGTATGCCTTTTTAACGAGTGCTCCGCCCAGTGCGGAGCGAATAATACAGAGCGGGTGAATCCTGTGTGTCCGGCCTGACAGTCGTCGCGTCTTGTGGATCGCGATGGAGTAATAATGACTGAGTCCGAAAAGGTCGGCCAGTGTACGCAAAACAACCAGTTAGGACAATAGCAAAGTAGCCTCAGGGCAATAGCAAAGCGATCTTAGGGCACCGATACCGTGATATTAGGACAGTAATATCAAGACAACAGCGACGCCAGCAATTGCCCGTGTCTTTGCTGCTGATTTTCCAGTGTCAGACGGGTGGAGAGCAGAACGGCCTGAAAATCCTTCAGCGCGACATCAAAATCATCATTGATAATGACGAAACTGGCTTCCACATAATGGGACATCTCACTGATGGCTTCCTGCATGCGCGCATCGATAATACTGCTGTCGTCCTGTCCGCGACCGGTCAGGCGGCGAGTCAGCTCTTCCCGCGACGGCGGCAGGATAAACACGCCCACGGTTTCCGGGATTAGGCGTCGCACCTGCTGGGCGCCCTGCCAGTCGATCTCCAGAATCACATCGGTGCCGCTGTCCAGCGTATCTTTCACCCACTGGGTGGAGGTGCCGTACAGGTTGCCAAACACCTCGGCGTGCTCCAGAAACGCATTGTCTTTCACCATATTGGTAAACAGATCGCGATCCACAAAGTGGTAGTTGACCCCATCTTCCTCACCCGGGCGCATGGCGCGAGTGGTGTGAGAGACGGACACCATGACATTGTCGGTGTTGTCGATCAGGGCCTTTACCAGGCTGGTTTTGCCCGCGCCGGAAGGGGCGGAAACGGTATAGAGAGTGCCGCGTGAGCTCATGGGTCTGCTTCTGTGCCTTTTATGGTGTTCTTGAATAACGGTTAATCATACGTGAGGCTGCCCGGATCCACCATCCCACAGGCTCAAGCCTCTTACGCACGCAAAGCCCCTTAAACACAAAAAGCCCCTTACGCACACAAAAGCCGTTATTCGAACTTTTTGAGTTCTATACATCAATTGCGGTATGACGCCTGAATTGCTCTCTCATACTATAGTGTTAGTAGCTGCTTGTTGCCCGCCAGAGCCTACAGGATGTGGCGATTTTAACCGGGTTCCTTGCGTGGAAACCTGAGTGTTAAAGCGACTGGGCGGGCAACGCAGCTGCTGCTTGAGGAGGAAACAATCACAGGGACGTACAACTGACGCATTGAAACCTTGATAAGGATGGATCGAGATTATGATGAAACACGCACTAACCACCCTGTTTGCTCTGGGCTTGTTGAATCTGAGTCCCCTGATATTGGCTGACGATATGGCTGCCACCTGTGCGGCTCTGCAGATGCAGTTGTCCAAGATGGATGCAGAAACCCGCCGGAGTATGAATCAGGGCCCTGTGGCGGAGATCATTAAAAAGTGCAGCAAGGAAAACACCAGCAGCTACAAGCAAGCCATGTCCAGCGGCACCCTCTACTGCAAGTCCGGTGATCTCTGCGCCCAGTACGACTTTGAATTGGCGTCGGATCGCAAAATTTACGAGCCTTCCTGCGCTCAGGTGGCCAGCTGCCCGTCTAATTACAGCGATAAGTGCACACTCAACAACGATAAGGTGAGAGGCGGTGAGGGCACTGTCGACTGGACGCTCTATGCCTACAACGGACTGGTGCGCGATTCCGCCAAGAATCTTAAATGTCGTTAAGAGGTCTGTTCATAACGACATCGTGAGTGGTCTCCCCCGACTGGGGTTGACGATTCCGGGTTGAGCGCTCCGGACAGCAGAATTTTCACAATGTCCTGCTGACGATTCACGCCCATCTTCTCGAACACATGGCGCAATTGCGTGCGCACGGTCAGCACACTGACCTGGTTGTGTTCGGCAATGTCCTTTAGCGCCATGCCGTTGGCCACCATAATTGCCACTCTCGCCTCGGCAATGGTCAGTTGGTAAACTTCCATCAGGCTTTCGTGGCGGATGTGCACCGCCAGATTCGGATCGGTCAGATAGAGCGTCACCGCTTTGGCTGGCAGGATCAGGTTTT
>NZ_CBFIHX010000159.1:0-6325 GCF_965662505.1 Pseudomaricurvus sp.
AGGTTTTCTTTTTCTTTTTCTGTTTAACTTTTTGCTTCTGATAATGTTTCGTGAGTCGCTCACGCTTCTGCAGCTGACGATCTGTCAGTTTATTCTTGCGATCCTTAAACGGGTTTTCTGTGGTTTTAAACAGAATTCTGACCGGAGTACCGTGCAAGTCCAGGGCGCGACGGAAGGTTTTCTCCAGGTATTTTGTATAGTGCCCAGGAATTTTATCCGTCTGATTACCGTGCACCACGATGATCGGAGGATTGTGCCCCCCTGAGTGTGCATAACGCAATTTGATCCGACGACCATTCACCAAAGGCGGCTGATGCACAACCACGGCATCTTCCAGAATTTTTGTCAGGTGGTTGGTAGAAAGCTTATCCGTCGCAGAACTGAAGGCTTTTTCGATGGACTCGTACAAGTGGCCCACACCGGTACCATGAAGGGCTGAAATAAAGTGGATATCGGCAAAATCGACAAACCGAAGGCGTCTATCCAGCTCAGTCTTGATATGCTCCTTCTGTTCCGCTTCTAACCCATCCCACTTGTTCAGAGCCACAACCAAAGCGCGGCCGCTATCAATTACCTGCCCCATGAGGTGCAGATCCTGATCGACCACACCCTCTCGGGAATCCATCACAAGAACCACCACATTGGCATCTTCAATCGCCTTTAGGGTTTTTACAATGGAGAACTTCTCAACCGTCAGCCTGACGTTCTTACGACGACGAACACCTGCCGTATCGATGATGGTGTAGGGTTTTCCATCCCGTTCATAATCGATGTAGATACTGTCACGGGTGGTGCCGGGCATATCGTAAACAATCACACGATCTTCACCCAACAGTCGATTCACCAGCGTGGACTTGCCGACATTAGGGCGCCCCACGATAGCCATTTTAATCCCGCGGTCGTCCTCTTCTTCCTCTTCTTCCTGAGGTGGAAACTCTGCCAACACCGTTTCCATTAACGACTTCACCCCACGTCCGTGAGAAGCCGTAGTGGGATAGATCTCCCCCATGCCCATCTCGTAGAACGGTGAAATCGCCACATCAAAACTCAGACCATCCACTTTATTGGCAACGACGTAGGTCTTTTTGTTGTTAATGCGTAAATGTTTGGCGATCATTTCATCGGCAGGCGTCAGCCCGTCGCGGCAATCCACCAGGAACAACACAGCATCAGCTTCTGCAACCGCTTGCAATGACTGCTCAGCCATCACCTCATCGATGCCGTCTTCATCACCACTGATGCCACCGGTATCGATCAAGATAAACTTATGTTCCAGATAATTGGCCTCACCGTACTTGCGGTCGCGGGTCAGACCGGCATAGTCAGCCACAATCGCATCACGAGTGTTGGTCAGTCGATTGAAAAGCGTGGATTTACCCACATTTGGGCGGCCCACCAGGGCAATTACAGGAATCATCAGATCTCTCGTTAAAACGTCTTTGTAAAAACTGCCTTGCCATCTACCAGCCTTCTCAGACGGTCACGATGTAAAAACAGCAAAGGCCAGAGCAGCTGGGCTGCTCTGGCCTTTAGTATAACTCAGGTCACTCAACGACCCGAGCTTAATCATACCGCTAGAGGTGAAGAAGAGTCAGCTCAGAGCTCAATCTCTTCAACAGAAGGCATTATTCCTTCCGTTTATTCCTCTTCTTCTGTCAAGGCTTCCAGATCACCACTGTTGCCATAAACATAGAGGGTATCGCCAACACCAACCATTGGGGTACGCACACCGTCACCATCAACTTTGCGACGAGCCACAAACTGGCCATCGCTCTGGTTCATGATATGGACATAACCTTCGAAGTCTGCCACTGCGACAAAACGGCCAAATGCCTGTGGAGCACCAATCTGACGGCGACTCAGCTGGTCATTTTCCCAGATCAGAGCACCGCTTCGGGCATCGTAGGCTTTCACAGAATCATCCGCGTCGCTGATATAGACATAACCCATACCAGAACCCAGATTGTTGAAACTGGACGCCTTTTGAGCCCAGAGCCCCTGACCTGTACCCCGATTCAGAGCCACCAGGCGCCCCTGATAGCTGACGGCGTAAAGGATATCGCCAACGAGCATTGGAGCTGCGTTGATATCAACCACACGTTCAAGCTCAGAACGCCCTTGAGCAGCAGCTACACGCTGCTCCCACTGAGGGGTACCATCCTTCACATCCAAAGCCATCACTTTACCAGTGGCAAAGCCAGCGTAGACCGAAGTCGAGGTAATCAATGGGGTTGAAGTTCCCCGCAGCGTCAGTGCCGGAATGGAAGAGTCATTCATCCACAGCTGACTGCCGTCAGACACACTCAAGCCATAAAGCTTGCCATCCAGCGTCTGAACCGCCAACTCGGAGCCATTGCTTTGAGGTGGAGACAGAATCTCGCTGGACAGACGGGTGCGCCACTGCTCAGCACCTGTGGCTGCATCCAGTGCAATCACTTCGCCTTTTAATGTCCCCACAAATACGTGATTACTGGAAGCCCCGACACCACTGGATATCGAAGTCTCCAGCTCGACTTCCCAATTCTCATCGCCACTTGAACGGTTGATGGACTTTACAAGACCTTCAGCATCAACAGCAAAGACACGATCTCCGTCTACCGCAATCGGCAGCAGGGTGTAAGTTTTACCGGCACCCATGCCAACGCCTTCTGACCAAAGGCGATCAATTTCAACGGTTTCGTCAAAATCAACCAGATCTGCCGGCTCCAAATCCACTTCATCGTTAGAAGAACAGGCGGCCAAAACCGAGATTAAACCAAGTAAGAGAACGCGTTTCATTAGCTGTCTCCTCCCTGATCTGTCGAGGCAACCGACGGTTGCAGATCTTCAAGTTTGATTTCCAACAAAGGACGACGTGTGGCCTGCTCGGGCAATAAATTGTCCAAAGCCAGCTGGTAAGCGGCCAAAGCTTTGGCGATCTCGTTTTGGCTGACAAACACATCGCCGCGGATTTCAGCAAATGTCGCTTTGAAGCTGCCACTGTTTTCATCCGCAACAGTCGCTAATGCCTGCTCATACAGCTTTTGATCCAGCTGAACCCGAGCCAAACGAGAGCGCACCAACAGCGTTAATGATTCGTCGACATTCTGATCGATCACCCACTGCAATTCTGCTGCTGCCGCATCCAGATCGCCGTTTTCGACATCCATCTTAGCTTTAAACAACGCAGCCTGACTGGCGTACAGACTGGAGGAATGCTTTTCTTTGAGCTCATCGGCCAAGTGATTTGCTGTAGTGGCTTTTTCTTCACTCAGAGGCTTACCCGGCTCCGTCACCATCGCTTCGCTCAGGTTCTGGTAGATTGCAGATGCCGCTTCAGCATTTTCCTGCTGAGTATCCTGCCAAAAGCCCCACCCAACATAGCCACCAATCGCCAGCGCGATACCGACAATGGTGGATTTACCATTGTCATCCCACCAGCGCTTCATCGATTCGAGCTGTTCTTCTTCCGTTAAATGTGCAGTCACAAAAACTCCTAAAGGTTATTCTTCAATGGATTCCTGCAGGAATCACTTATTCTGAGCATCGGCAACTGTTCTATTTTTGATCAGTCGCGGTCTGCACTAGCATCGCTGGGGGTTAATCTTGCAACGAGGACAAAAGTTCTTCAACTGCTAATGTCTGTTGAGGCTTATCATCCCGTAAATACTTAATAGTCGCCTGTCCATTAGCGGCCTCGTCTTCACCAATAATGATGGCGACATCCGCTCCGCTGGCATCAGCTTTCTTCATTTGCTTTTTGAAGTTGCCACCACCACAGTGATTCATCACCCTAAGATGAGGTAAACCACTTCGCACCAGCTCTGCCACAGCAAAAGCCTGTGCCTGAACATCCCCCATCGCCACGACATAAACATCGACGCTCTGGTTCAGACCCTCAGGAATGACGTTCAGTTCCTGCAACAACAGAATCAGGCGTTCGACACCCATGGCAAAGCCAACCGCCGGTGTGGGTTTACCGCCCATTTGTTCCACCAGGCCGTCGTAACGACCGCCGGCACAGACAGTGCCCTGAGCACCTAATCGGGTTGTCACCCATTCAAAAACAGTTTTGCCGTAATAATCGAGACCACGTACCAGACGCGGATTGATCTCGTAGGCAATTCCCGCCGCATCCAACAGCGCTTTTAACTGTTCAAAGTGCGTACGGGACTCTTCATCCAGGTGATCGTGAAGCGCCGGAGCGTCATTCAGCAAGGCCTGGGTTTCCGGGTTTTTACTGTCCAGAATTCGCAGAGGATTGCTGTCCAGGCGGCGCTGACTGTCCTCATCCAGTTGATCTTTACGAGCAGACAGGTAATCGACTAACGCGGCACGGTATTCCGCCCGGGATTCTGAAGAGCCCAGAGTATTCAACTGCAGAGTCACGGCATCTGAAATGCCCAGCTCTTTCCACAGTCGAGCTGTCATCAACAGCAATTCGGCGTCAATGTCCGGCCCATCCATGCCGAAGGTCTCAATACCAATCTGGTGAAACTGACGCAGACGCCCTTTTTGAGGACGCTCATAGCGAAACATTGGCCCGTGGTACCACAAACGCTGAGTCTGGTTATACAGCAAACCGTGCTGCTCGCAGGCGCGAACGCAACAGGCTGTGCCTTCCGGACGCATGGTGAGACTTTCATCATTGCGATCGCTGAAGGTGTACATCTCTTTTTCAACGATATCCGTGACTTCACCGATTGAACGCTTAAACAGCTCAGTTTGCTCTAAAATCGGGAAGCGAATTTCCTGATATCCATAGCCCTGAACCACATCCGCCACAGTGGATTCCAGGTATTGCCAGGCAGCTGAATCACCGGGAAGCAGGTCATTCATGCCACGAATGGCTTGCAGTTTCTTCAAAATCTGTTCCTTTTCTTGCTCTGTGCCGGTTTGTTTTGTACCGGCCCGTGTCTGTTTTTCAACAAGCCATCAGACTTTTACAATAAGATCTTTCTCGGCTTCTTCTTTATCCGACGCTTTTTTGCGAATCAAACGCTCAAGATCGTCGATCAGGCTGTCGCTGTTCTGTTTCAGCTTCTGGTTAGGTTCACCATCGACGTAAATCAGGTTGTTGGGAGTACCGCCAGCCAGACCAATATCCGCCTCTTTGGCTTCGCCCGGGCCATTGACCACACAGCCAATAACCGCCACGTCCATCGGTGTGGTGATATCTTCAAGACGAACTTCAAGCTCGTTCATGGTTTTAATCACATCAAAGTTCTGACGCGAACAACTTGGGCAGGCGATAAAGTTGATGCCTTTGCTGCGAAGCTTGAGACTTTTCAGCAAGTCCCACCCTACTTTCACTTCTTCGACCGGGTCAGCGGCCAGAGAGATACGCAAGGTGTCGCCGATACCATCCATGAGCAGTGCACCCAGCCCCACCGCAGACTTCACGGTGCCGGATCGCAGGCCACCCGCTTCGGTAATCCCCAAATGCAACGGCTGATCAATTTGCTGAGCCAGACCGCGGTAAGCCGCCACAGCCATGAAGACATCAGAGGCTTTCACACTGACTTTAAAATCCTGAAAATCCAGACTGTCGAGAATCTCTACGTGGCGCAGTGCAGATTCCACCAGCGCCTCAGGCGTAGGCTCGCCGTATTTTTTCTGAATATCCTTTTCCAGCGAACCGGCATTAACACCAATCCGGATGGGAATGTTCATATCACGGGCTTTATCCACCACGGCGCGAATACGTTTTTCACGGCCAATATTGCCCGGATTGATACGCAGGCAATCGACACCCAGATCCGCTACCCGCAATGCAATGCGGTAATCGAAATGAATATCGGCCACCAGTGGAATATCCACTTGCTTGCGGATTTCACCAAACGCTTCTGCCGCGTCCATGGACGGTACAGACACACGCACAATATCAGCACCAGCATTCTGAATCCGCTGGATCTGCCCAACCGTTGCCTCGACATCCGTGGTTTCTGTATTGGTCATACTCTGTACCGAGATGGGCGCATCGCCACCTACCGGTACATTACCCACCATAATCTGACGAGATTTCCGACGTTTTATCGGTGATTCAAAATGCATGAAACAGATCCTGCATAACGGTTAATCGTAAAGTACTCATTAATCGATCTCTGGCCCCTGACCACCCACTGTGGCCCGGAGTGTTTTGCGGTTGCCATTGGGCGTCAGAGTCACTGATTCACCATTCAACGTCAGCTGAACGGCTCTGACATTACCGAGCATAACTTCAAACGGTGCAACGCCTACCAGAGTTGCCGTGGCACCGGCTTGATACAGATTTGCCGCGACCACATCCCCGTGGGCATCAGTCACTTCCAGCCAGCACTCATCACTGAAGACAAGGGTTAATTCA
>NZ_CBFIHX010000160.1:0-2148 GCF_965662505.1 Pseudomaricurvus sp.
TTTTCAGAAGACTTCCCACAAGTATAGATTATTGATTTTTGGGGTTAATCCCGATGAATTTGTCGTTCATATACTGACGAATTTCTTCCGCCTGTGTCTCATGCTCACCTGTTGCACGAATGACTTTATCAACGATCACACTCTTTTTGGTTGCATCCATCCCCACCAGCATAATAGGGACATCCGCTGCGTGAGCAATGCGTAAAAAGCCGGTTTTCCAAGAATGAACCTTACTGCGAGTACCTTCCGGGGTAATGCCCAACCAAACCTTTTCGTGATCCTTATACCATCCCGCCGCCTGGGTAACCACATCCCGGGCCTCTCTGCGATCAATAGGAATCGCGCCGAAATTCATGAACATATTTTTGCAAGGCCAGAAAAACGCCTCTTTCTTCATCATGAAGGAAATCTTTAGGTTGAGCGCCAGTAACACTCCCACCGCAACAATAAAGTCCCAATTTGACGTGTGAGGAGCCAAAATCACCATCACTTTAGGTTCATTCGGCAACTGCCCCGTCAACTTCCACCCCATCAGACGCAATACAAAGCGTCCAAATTTTTGCGAAAACCCCGGCACACGCTGAGGCATCTGTTCAGGTATCGTGGATTCGATCGTCATGATTTTTCTCTGTCTCTCTCAAGCTAATCCCTTGTGGCAGCGCGTATGTTCGCGCCTTACGACTCAACCATTCCGATTGGAGATTATGAGTCGACCACAGAAACTTTATCGTTCTGTTATTAATTGTTGATAACGATTACGCACCACACTCTAGTGTTCACGTGTCGCACGGAATCGAACTTCGGGATAACGCTCTTCGGTGAGGGATAAATTGACCCTGGTCGGAGCCAGATACGTCAGGTGGCCACCACCATCAATGGCTAAATTATCCGCACACTTGCGCTTAAACTCTTCAAATTTCTTGTCGTCCTCACTGTCAACCCAACGGGCAGTGTTGACACTGACAGGCTCGTAAATCGCCTCAACTTTGTATTCGTCTTTCAAACGATAGGCGACCACTTCGAACTGCAGAACCCCGACAGCACCTACAACGATGTCGTTAGAGCGTTCCGGAAAGAATACCTGAGTGGAACCCTCTTCCGACAACTGCTGCAAACCTTTTTGCAATTGCTTGGTTTTGAGAGGGTCTTTCAAGCGAATCTTACGGAACAGTTCCGGCGCGAAATGCGGAATCCCGGTGTACTTGAGTGTTTCACCCTCGGTAAAGGTATCGCCAATCTGAATGGTGCCGTGATTGTGTAGCCCAATGATATCTCCGGAAAAGGCTTCTTCCACCATGACTCGCTCACCGGCCTTGAAGCTCACTGCGTCGGCAATTTTGACATCCTTGCCCAAGCGGGTGTGCTTCATTTTCATGCCTTTTTTATAGGAACCCGAACAGATACGCATAAAAGCCACCCGGTCGCGGTGCTTTGGATCCATGTTGGCCTGAATCTTAAAGACAAAGCCAGAGAAAGGCTCTTCGTCTGCCATCACCTCACGGGTTTCCGTAGGACGCGGCAGCGGAGCAGGCGCCCATTCTACAAAACCATCCAGCATTTCCCGCACACCGAAATTGGCCAGAGCGGTTCCGAAAAATACCGGCGTCAATTTGCCGGCCAGAAAGGCTTCTACGTCAAACTCGTGGCTGGCACCGCGAACCAGCTCAATCTCTTCCAGAAAGTCGTCGTAATACACACCCAGTAAATCTTTGGCTTCGTCACTCTCCAGCCCTTGAATCTGAACATCTTCCGGAATCACGTAGTTGGAACCGCGTTCAAACACATGAATCGTGTCGGTATAGAGGTTATAGACGCCCTTAAATTCCTTGCCCATGCCGATAGGCCAATTGATGGGGGCTCCTTCAATTTTCAGAACTTCTTCAATTTCATCCAGCAAATCAATGGGGTCGCGAATATCGCGATCCATTTTGTTCACAAAGCTGATAATGGGGGTATCCCGAAGACGACAAACATCCATCAATTTGATGGTTCGATCCTCCACACCTTTCGCGCCATCGACCACCATCAGGGCGGAATCGACAGCGGTCAGAGTGCGGTAGGTATCTTCAGAGAAATCCTCGTGCCCTGGGGTGTCCAGCAGGTTAACCATCCGATCCCGATAGGGAAACTGCATCACTGACGAGGTCA
>NZ_CBFIHX010000160.1:2158-6318 GCF_965662505.1 Pseudomaricurvus sp.
TACCTGGATCAATTGGCCCAGCAATAGCAGCTTCTCGGTAATAGTGGTTTTACCGGCGTCAGGGTGGGAAATAATAGCAAACGTGCGTCGCTTCGAGACTTGCTGCTGAAAAGAGGAATTGGACATCAGAACGGGTCTTCCGGGTTAATGACAGATTTCTACCCACTGGAGACAGTGCTGAGCAATAGAGTATTGCGCTGGTAAACCTGTGACAGTTGATCATAGCCCTGCAGGGCTTTAAAGGGGCGCTATTTTCGCTGATCTCGCCCCTTTACACAATCAGTCGTTTAGGGGCCTCGTTAGACCTAATAGGCCATATCGTAACTCGCGTTAGACTGGACCTGCCTTAGGTGACGACGCAACCAAACATACCCCCAAACCGCCATCAGCACGTTGGACAGAGCCGTAGCGATAAACAAACCATTGAGGCCCCAGAGCCACTGCCCCACCAGCGCCAGAGGCAAGTACAACCCCAGCACCCGCAGGATCGATATCACCATGGCCGGCATAGGGTAACCCAGCCCATTAAATCCGGCATTAACTGACATCACCAGACCCGCACAGCCATAGCTGATTGGCACAATACTGAGATAGGCAACTGCGACCGAGATAACCTGCTCAGATTCACTGAATAAGGACGCAACCCAACCACCGGTGAGCCACAGCAACACCGCCAAGCCCAAACCAAAGATCAGGCTGAAGCGCAGCACAGTAGACATGAGCTGATTCTGACGTTCATGATATTGAACAGCCATGTTCTGCCCTAAAAATGGCCCGATCACACCAGAAACCGCATAAAAAGCGATGGAAACAACCGGTTCAATTCTCATAGCCACACCAAATCCTGCCACCGCATCCACCCCGTGAGAGGCCACCAGCGCCACGGTAATGCCACCAGCCAGAGGAATGATCATATTGGTTCCCATGGCGGGCAACCCAATATGAGCCACTGCGCGCCATGAGGTTTTCAACCCGACCCAGTCTCGGTGTGGCCAGGTCATCAAGTTCAGCCTGCGAGCCACAAAATAGAAAGACGCTGCCGTCATCCCGACTCGCGTAATCACCGTCGCCCAGGCCGCTCCGGCAATCTCCAGTCGAGGTATTGGACCCCAGCCAAAAATCAGTAGAGGATCGAGTACCACATTCACCAGAGCTGAAATCAGCATCAGCATACCCGCAAACTTGTTATTGCCGGTCGCGCGCATCATGGCGGACATCACCATAGGAACAATGACAAAGGGCGTATTAAGGTACCAGATCAGCATATAGTCGGAGATTAAAGGCAGCAGATGAGGCTCTGCGCCCAACAGCAGAAACAGCGGCTCGACGGTAGCCAGCCCGATCGCCATCATGATCAGCGACAGAAGAAAGCTTAGCAGTAACGTGTCTCCGGCCAGTTTGCGGGTCGCTGCCACATCCCCCTGCCCCAGCCGTCGCGCCATCACCGATGACGTTCCGGCACCTAACCCAATCGCCATACTGGTAATCAACATCACTACTGGAAAGGTAAAACTCATGGCCGCCAACGAGTCACTGCCCAGCTGAGCAACAAAGAACGTATCTACCGCATTGAACGACATGGTGGCCAACAGCCCCCAAACCATCGGCAGAGACATTAAAGTAAGCTGACGGCCTACAGGGCCTTCGGTAAAAGAGACGGACTGTTTCACAAAGTATCCGGAGGTAGTTAAGGATCAAAGAGCGTGCTGGATAAAAAACGGACGCTATTAAAACACAGATTGATTGCGGATACCGGATCGACTGCGACAATGTGTCACACCCGTGGCGACAACCCGTTGACGTAAAATAACGCCTCCAGTTAAGGACCGGTGCCGCATAAAATGTACCTTTGCACGCCGGATCAGAAATCAGAACCTGCCCGGAGGGAATCCATGTTTAATCGCAGCCTGCTCGCCACCAGTATCGTTATTGTCCACTTGCCTGCTCACGCCGAAAACCTGCCAATCGTGTCGGTTGAAGAGAAGTCCTGGCCGCTGAATACTACTCACGCTCTGAATGTGGATGAGATACAAGCGGCAGATAGCGCTGCAGCTCTGAAAGCCTTGCCCGGGGCCGCCGTTAATCGCAACGGTGCCCTGACAGGCATTGCCCAGTATCGAGGATTGGCCGGTGATCGTGTGGATGTAAGTATCGATGGTGGTAGTGTCGTCACCGGCGGTCCCAACGCCATGGATACACCACTGTCCTATATCCCTGCATCTCAACTGTTATCTCTGGAAGTGACTCGGGGTACCGCTTCGGTAAGTCAGGGACAAGAAACTATCGGCGGCCACATTGAGGCCACCAGCTATCAGGGTGACTATACCGATACTGATGATGCTGTACTCAATGCCCGGGTACACACTAACTGGAACAGCCAAAACCGCGGCAGTAGCTCAAGTATTCAGGTGATAGGCGCCAATCGCCATCACAAACTTGGGATCAGCAGCAGTTACGATCACGCAGATGACAGTGAATTCGCTGGTGGAGATCTGGAAGACACTGCTTACGAACGCCGTCGCAATGATTTGTTTTATGGTTATCGTCGCGGCGATACCGAGCTCAATCTCAAACTGGGTAAAAACAATACGGGCGATTCAGGCACACCGGCCCTGCCTATGGACATCACTTCTATCGACAGCGATTTGGCCAGCTTCAATGTGTCCACCAAGGCCGCAGGTATTCAGTTCTCCTGGAACAGCAGCTACACCAATGTGGATCACGGCATGGACAACTTCAGTCTGCGCCCACAGCCCATGATGGGACCGCGCTATACACAGGCCAGCGGTCGTGAATGGATGCATAAACTGATGGCAACCTTACCGTTAAATGAGGGGCTAATACGCGTTGGAGCAGACTACTCAGAAACGGAACACAACGCCCTGATCACCAATCCTCAGATGGCTATGTTTGAAATACAGAATTTCAACGATGCCGAGCGTAATATCACTGGCCTTTTTGCCGAATGGCAACACAATTACGGCAACTTGAGTTGGGAGCTGGGAGCACGCTTTAACGAAGTTTCTATGGATGCCGATGACGTCAGTGCTTTTCTGGGAAGCGGTATGAACGGCACGATGAACATGACCATGATGACGAACATGGCCAACATGCTGGCCATGAACTTCAACAACAGCGATCGAAACATCACCGATCACAATCGTGATCTGGTGTTGAAAACGTCGTATCAGATCAATGAAGCGCTTAGTTTTAACGCCAGCTTGTCCAGCAAACAACGGGCGCCGTCTTATCAGGAACGCTATCTCTGGCTGCCACTGCAAGCCAGCGGCGGTCTGGCCGATGGCTATACCTATCTGGGCAATTTGGATCTGGACAGTGAAACGTCGAATGAGCTCAATCTGGGAATCGATTACCGTACCGAGGACGGCTATATTTCCCTGCAAACGTTTTATCGCGATGTCGACAATTACATTCAGGGAACCCCCTACCAAGCCAGCGGCAACATGATGATTGACAACGCCGTCGGCATGTTTGCTAACATGATGAGTAATGGCAAATCAGCTTTGCAGTACAACAACATCGACGCCAAGCTCTTCGGCGGAGAGCTGTCCTACGGACTGCAACTCAGCACCCATTGGTCGCTATCCGGCAGCTTAAATTACGTTCGCGGCCAGCGTACCGACAGCAGCGACGACCTGTATCGTATCGCGCCTCTGAATCATCGCCTGGCGATCAATTATCAACAGGATCAGTGGGATGTGCAGCTGGTCAGTGAAATCTTCGATCAGCAAAATCGGGTTTCCACCTACAATCAGGAAGCAGAAACTGCTGGCTACGGCCTGCTACACCTATTCGCCAGCTACGATGTGACTCAGACCCTGCAACTGCGAGCGGGTATCGACAACCTGACCGACAAACGCTATCAGGATCATCTGGCGGGATACAATCGCGTCAGTGGTAACGACGATATCGCTGTGGGCGAAAGACTCTACGGTACCGGACGCAGTGCTGTACTGGGACTTACTTTTAAATGGTAAAAGCCTTCAGGCAACGGTGATAGACATTTTCTGAAACTGTCAGGGGCTTAACATTGAGAAACATCACATTTGTAACATTCATTAGAGGCAAGCAGTAAAGTCGCTTATGATAAGCCCATGAACAGCTTCAAATTTACCGCCTCAGCCCCTGAAGAAAACCTC
>NZ_CBFIHX010000161.1:0-6260 GCF_965662505.1 Pseudomaricurvus sp.
GTTATTGTTCTGATCCGTTGTTTGCCCGAGATTGGGGACACAGTCTGAAAAGGTATTTTAAATACCTATGTGCGATATGTAAACGTTTACAGTGGTTGGGCGGTTTAAATTGGTGTTTCGCCGCGTTATGAAACAACTTGCGTTGCATTAGCCCGTGACTGCAGGGGCCAGAGTCGATAATCAAAAGACGAGTCAGGACGCCCTAGTTGTTAAGCGCCGGCTTTGATCTGCCAGGCGCTTAACCGCATGTTCAATAGCGTCTATTGCTTTGGCTCAAGCTGAGATTTTACTTTTTGTTTAACTCAAATATGAATCATTAAAATTTACATATTTTAATATAGTGAATTCTTTAGAGCGGAGGAAGTATGGTGAGCCGGTAACGCATATCCGCACTGGACTTGCCCTGCCCACCGGCAAACCGTATTACCATCATGCGCTCACAGAGTCGTGAACAACGACCCGGTCCCACAGGTGGGCGTGCTGTTCGACAAACTGCTGATGAAGTGGGTGGTCTTGGTAGGTTTTTTGATCCTCCACGCTGTCGAATAGCATGATCTCGGCAACCTGGAAACTGTTATCTACCACGTCACGCTTTTCTGTTGTGGCAGGAATGCCAACGTGCAGGGTTTTTACCGATGGAATCTGCGCCAACTGCTTGATTCCGTCAATCAGGGTCTGACGGTCCTCCTCAGACCCGGGGTTCTTCAGCCAGAAGTAGGCAACATGCACCAAGCCTTGGAGATTCCCTATCTTCCCGCTTTCATACTCGCCGCCGGATACTAAGGAAGTTGCCAGTGAGGCGCCTGCCAACGTACTGGCTGTTAGGAATCTACGTCTACTGGTGCCGCTGCGAGAGTTGCGCTTTTCTACGTTCATTTCTTCTCCAAAATAACTGGGCTATCAATAGTTGGTGATACCATACACTAGGTCTCTTGATTTTCTGGCACTCTAGCAGAGCACCTTTGAAAGAATGGTATTACAGTGAGGGTCTACAGGTTCTGATCTGTGTATTTGTTTCAAAATATAAAACGTTCATGCCTTATGAGCTGCACCTATCAAAATCTTGCGGGGAGGGAGGTTTCCTGTCCCGCTCTGGCTTTCGGCGGCTTGCACTCGGACTTTGTCCATAATGACGGGTATAAAGTCGAGTGAAGTAACCGGGTTCGGTATAACCTATCTGAGAGGCAATTTTAGCGATAGAGTCTGTCGTATTCAGCAGCAAACGATGCCCGATAACCAATCGAAACTCCGTCAAAAACTGTTTAGGGGTTTGCCCCAGATAATTGTGAAAACGTCTTTCCAAAGCACTGATGGAAAGGTTGCAAGCCGCGGCAATGTCTCCGATGGTTATCGGCTGGTGGTAGTGTTTGCGAATAAAGTCCATCGGTTCTTTGAGTTGATTCATAAACTTTTTATCAAGTACCGATTGATTCAAACGCCAGGAGACGCCATAGGTCCCGATACATTGCCCTTCAGCATCGTATAAAGCGCGTTTGGTGGTTGAAAACCAGGTGATTTCGCCGCGGTTCAAGGTATTCATTTCCAGTACGTCATCAATCACCTCACCCTGCATTACCCTGTCATCATCAGCCATAAACTGTTCTGCAAGATGCTTCGGGACAAAGTCAAAATCGGTTAAACCCCGTGCTTCTTTTTCGGAACCCAAATTGAAGGTTTCAAGAAATAGCTGATTAGCGCACACAAGTTGGCCTGCTGTATTCTTCATCCAGAAAAGCGTATCTGGAATAAGGTCCAGAACGGCAACTAATTGGGTTGGTTGTATGTGATTGAGCAGGCTCGAAACGTCAATGGGCGAGTGATCAGGCATATCAATAGGCTTCAAAATTAGTGGGCTTTTTAGGCTCTTATCAAAACAATGTATCCTTGGAGCATATCAAAAATAAGCGCCCGACGCCGATTTTGTCCCAATTTTTGAAGAATCTCTACTAACCTGATAGAGCTGTATTGAGTAGCATAAGGGCCAGCAGCAGGCTTGGTATGGCTATAGAAAACCATAATACACAGAGATAATAATCCATGAAATATTCCTCAAAGCCGCAACTTGGCGTCATGATGTTCTTGCAATTTTTCATTTGGGGGGCGTGGTTTGTCACCCTGGGTACGTTCCTGGCTAACAACCTAACGGCCACCGGCGGCCAGATAGGCATGGCATTTTCCACTCAGTCTTGGGGGGCCATTGTTGCGCCATTTATTATTGGTCTGATTGCCGATCGTTTCTTTAATGCCGAACGCATTCTCGGTGTACTGCACTTGTGCGGCGCTGCACTGATGTACGTCTTGTATTCGGCTGATGACTTTTCGCTATTCTATCCTGTCGTGCTGGCCTACATGATTGTCTATATGCCAACCCTGGCACTCGTCAACTCCATCTCTTTTGCCCATTTGAAAAGCCCAACACGGGAGTTTGCCAACATTCGCGTGTGGGGAACCATTGGTTGGATCGTTGCGGGTCTGATGATCAGCTTTGCCTTTTCCTGGGATTCTGCCAGTGCCATCACTGCCGGCGAACTTAGATATACCTTTTTGAT
The DNA here is from genome assembly GCF_965662505.1 of Pseudomaricurvus sp. NCBI lineage: Bacteria > Pseudomonadati > Pseudomonadota > Gammaproteobacteria > Cellvibrionales > Cellvibrionaceae > Pseudomaricurvus > Pseudomaricurvus sp. The sequence continues at coordinate 2,550 of NZ_CBFIHX010000161.1, forward strand.
GGCCGCTATTGCCTCGGGGTTTCTTGGGGTGTTCAGTTTCTTTTTGCCTGCAACTCCTCCGCAGCCAGTTCAAGAGGGCGCTTCAACGATTGGTAGCTTGCTCGGGCTGGATGCTTTGCAGATGCTTAAAGAACGTAATTTTTTCATATTTTTTATCGCATCTGTTTTGATTTGTATCCCACTGGCGTTTTACTACCAAAACGCCAGTCCTTTCTTGACCGAAATTGGCATAGAAAACTCCACTGCAAAAATGACTATCGGTCAGGTGTCCGAAATGTTGTTGATGCTGTGTGTGCCCATTTTTCTGACGCGCTTTGGTATCAAGCTGACGTTAATGTTGGCCATGGCCGCCTGGGCATTGCGCTATGCTTTGTTTGCCTTGGGTGAGAGTGGCGATCAAGTATGGATGCTGATGATTGGTATCGCGCTGCACGGTATTTGCTACGACTTTTTCTTTGTTACCGGTCAGATATACACTGACAACACGGCCAAACAACATTATCGGAGCTCCGCTCAGGGCTTGGTGACGTTGGCAACCTACGGTGTAGGGATGCTTATTGGTTTTGGCGTTGCGGGTCAAATCACAGATCATTATACAATCCCAACAGGTCATGACTGGTCCAGTATTTGGTTTGTTCCGGCTGTATTTTCTGTTGTGATACTCGTTCTGTTTAGCTTATGTTTTAAAGAGCAATCAAACAGCGCAACCAAAAGTGATGCTGCGAAGGCTTCATCATAAACCTGGCTGATACAAAGGATCCTGAGTTTTCTCGGGTGAACAAAAATACCATACGATTTGCCGTGCATGTTCGGTCAAGTGAATACGGTTGATCACCTAAAGAGTTGGTCGCTGGGTCAGGAAAGATAAGGTAACAGATATGCTTTTACGGTTTTTCTCGGCGCAAAAATATTCAGTTGTTCTTTTATTTTTATGCGTGACCTGGATAGGAGCAGCGACAGCCCAATCGGATATCTCGGAAGAGCAAAGCGCTGAAATTGTCACTCTGAAACAAGGGCGCATCAGTGGTGTAGTCGAAAACGGCACCGAGCGCTTTCTGGGTATTCCCTATGCTATGCCACCTGTTGGCGAACGACGTTGGAAAGTCGCGGCACCGATTGCTCCGCATCAGGGTATTCTTGAGGCAAACAGCTTCGGACCTGCATGCGTACAGCCTGACAATCCTCGAATGCCAAATTTGGTCATGAATGAGGATTGTCTGACGTTGAATGTCTGGCGGCCGGAAACGGTTGAATCACCTCTTCCTGTCATGGTGTGGATTCACGGTGGCGGCTTTGTCGGCGGTAACAGTCATATTCCGGGTGAAATATTGGCAGAGCAGGGTGTGATTGTAGTGTCACTCAATTATCGACTCGGGCCGCTTGGGTTCTTTGCTCACCCCGCACTGAATTCTGATGTCGCTAACTACGGGTTGACCGATGCGATACAGGCATTGCAATGGCTACAAGACAACATCGCCGCATTCCACGGTGACCCACAAAATATCACCATTTTTGGTGTGTCAGCAGGCGGGATGATGGTTGATCTGTTGTTGGCCAGTAAACACGCCGATGGATTATTCCAAAAAGCCATCGCGCAAAGTGGTTACATTACTTGGCCACTACCAACGACTCAAAATGAGCAAGATAAGTCGGTACTGGATATCAATAATCAACCGACAGTATCGGCCGAAATGGCCGGCGCAGCACTGGTTGAGCCAATATTAGAAAAGGGAGCAACACAAAAAGCGTTACACAGTTTGAGTGCGATTCAATTGGTCAAATTAGTGACCGGTTTTCATCGTCCCATCGTGGATGGCAATACCATTGAAGATCAACCATATCGTTTGGTTGGCAGTCGCTCCGAAAACGTCGCCTTGATTACTGGGGGCAATAGTTTTGAAGGCAGCATCATGCCCCATTCGGGGATATCCATGATCGACTATCAACAAACTTGGTCGGGGCAGAGTAAGCAGCTGCAGCAACTCTATGCTGACGATTATCGTAAATCCCCAGAACTCGCGTACAGTCGTGCTTTTGGTGACGAGCGTTATCTATTGGCAGCTTACTATTTGGGGCAGGCCTGGCAAAAGAAAGAAGCTCCGGTCTGGCTCTACTATAACGACCTGGCGCCTTCCGCCGGCGCCCCCGGAACTCCTCACGGTATGGATCAGTATTTGATTTTTCATGGAGATAAGATCCCTTCATCGGAGTTGAAAAAACTGGGAGACAACCTACGTCATTACTGGATCAATTTTGCGAAGCAAGGCAATCCGAATGGTGCTGAATTGCCAGTCTGGCCTACTTATACAGACGCCAATCATCAATGGTTGAAGCTTGATAAAAACACTGCACCAGATTCGGTTAAAGCAGAGGTTATGTCCGTACTGTACCAACGAGTGTTGTCCCGTGAGTAACGGACTATAAAAGGGTGATTGGCTAGATTAACGCCTGGTTTAGCTGTTACTACCCAGTTTATTACGAGCTAGCGAGGGGATAATCTGGATGTCTTCTTTATTGAGACATCATTTTTGCTTTGATGTCTGGGTCTAACCCTGGCTCGCTGCTTTCCACGGGGACGTTGAAGCTGCGTATCTGCATGGCCATGGTTTCGTAGCAGCCAACGAGAAAGATCATGTCCATCACTTGCTGCTGACTGTAATGTTTAGACAGTTGGTTAAACGTTGCATCACTAATACGTGCCTGATTGGATAATTCATCAACCGCTCGTACCAGATCAGCATCTTGAGAGTTCCAGGCATTCGCATCGGGCCCTGTCTGAGTCGCTTCGACTTCTTCCTCGCTTAGTCCTGCGCGTTTTCCAAGAATGATGTGCATGACATGCTCATATTCACACTTGCGTAACCAGGACAAACGTAAAATTAAAATTTCTCGCTCGCGAGCAGACAGGGTGCTTGCGGTAGCAACATGACAGTTGAACGTCAGGAATGCTTTAGCCAGAGCGGGGTAGTCCGCCAGACTTGCCAGAATATTGGTACCACGTACGGCCGTCCCTTCTTTCTCCCAACCATCGAGGACAAATTTCAGTCCGTGAGGAAACGCGTTGAGTCCGTCAAGCATCTCCTCCGTCCATTGTGCGGGCGTGGTCAGATTTTGTTTTGGGGTGTCGCTCATGTTACTTATTTCACTCATGGTACTTATTTCGCTCAGGGTACTTCACAAATAGTAAATCAATGGCTATCAGCGATATTAAAAGAGGGCTTGATGTACAAGCCCTCTAATAGATTAGCCGCGTTTAGGTAGCGCGATTTCTGCGATAGCAGTTGCAATGGTTTTACCCGTTTGCGTTTTCAATGCACAATCAACCTGAATGTGGTGCTCGCCGTCTTCGGTCACGATTTTGTCGACCACTTTCGCACTCATGTAGGTTGCGTCACCGGTAAAGGCGGGGGCTCTGTAAGACGATTTGCAGTGAACCACTTGTCCCCATTCGCCAGCCCAGCCAGCCAGGTAATCCAGTATCCAGGCACCCATCGATGCACCGTAACCGTAGCCTCGTGGCATGCCGATCATGCGAGCGTATTTAGGGAACAGGTGTCCGCGTGAAGGACCGAAATAGGCGCCATCTGTTAATTCAGGGTTTTCACGTTCCATGACAGGGTCATTTTCGTGACCGGCCATTTCTTTTGTGTAACCCAAGGCTTCCATGTCGATGCCGGGACGATGGGTGCCGCCCCAGATGGTGAACAGGTA
>NZ_CBFIHX010000162.1:0-6193 GCF_965662505.1 Pseudomaricurvus sp.
AGCACAGAAAGACTGGCAACGTCTTGGCGACGGCGAAGCAGCGTCCGATTTGGTACTGCGCAAACCACAACTGGCCGCTGCCGAAGCGCAATTGTTTTCAGCCCAGGCCAACTACGACAAAGCGCAACTCGACCTGGAACGCACCCGTATACGCGCCCCTTTTAACGGTCGGGTGAAATCCGCCATGGTGGACTTGGGTCAATACGTGAATGGCAGCACCGAGCTGGCGGAAGTTTTCGCCACGGATGTGGTGGAAATTCGCCTGCCGCTGAAAAACAGCGAACTGGCACTGATCAACCTGCCCGAGGACTATCGAGGACAGCCGGTCGACCCTGAGCGCTACCCGGATGTCAAAATCATCAGTGATTTGGGTGTTCCGGAAGAGTGGCACGGCAAGATTGTTCGCACCGAAGCCGCCATCGATTCAAACAGCTATCAGCTGTATGTGATTGCTCAGATTCAGGATCCATTTGCGGTGGATCAGAGTGATAAGTCTCCACTGAAAATCGGCCAGTACGTTACAGCCCGCATAGAGGGTAAATCCGTTGAAGACGCCCTTGTGGTACCCGCCAACAGCATTTATCAGGGCAGCTATCTGTTTGTGATTGAAAACGGCTCGCTACAACGCCGTGATGTCAGTCTCAGTTTCCAAACACCGAAGGAAGCCGTCGTTCTTGAAGGCCTGAATCCGGGCAGCGAATTGATTGTATCGCCCCTGGGGCAAGTCACCAGCGGTACACAGGTATCGGTGATGAACGACGATGACAACACGCGAACCGCCAATAGCGACACTGACGACTCACCCGACTCCGGCAATTCCGACGCCTCCAATCTAGCGAGACAAAACCCATGATCGCCTGGTTTACCCGCAACCACGTCGCCGCCAACCTGTTGATGGTGACTCTTCTGTTTATGGGCATCATGTCCCTGCAGACTCGCATCCCACTGGAAATCTTTCCCACCATGGGAGCAGATCGTATTGAAGTAAATGTTTCCCTCAGAGGCTCCACCCCGGAAGAGGCAGAACAGTCCGTCGCCATTCGTGTAGAGGAAGCGATTCAGGATCTTGAGGGCATCAAGAAAATAAGTAGCCGTTCAAGCGAGGGCAGAGCCTCGGTCGACATCGAAGTGGAAAGTGGTTATGACCCACGCGAATTGCTGAATGATGTCAAAACCCGGGTAGATGCTATCAACACCTTCCCCTCGGAGGCCGAAAAACCGGTGATCAGCCTCGACATCTGGACCCGGGATGTCATCAGCGTCGCGGTGGCGGGTAATCTGACTGAAAAAGAAATTCGCCAACAAGCCGAACGTGTCCGCGATGATCTGCTGAGCATTCCCGGTATTACCCAGGTAGAACTGGACGATGTACGGGATTATGAGATTTCCATTGAGGTGCCTCAGGATCGGCTGCGACAGTACAATCTTCAATTATCAGATGTCGCTACCGCCATCGACAACAGCTCGCTGGATCTGTCCGCCGGTAACGTGAAAACCTCTGGCGGCGAAGTCCTGATTCGCCTCAAAGGACAAGCCTACAATCGACCCGAATTTGAAAACATCGTAGTGGCGACCAATCCCGACGGCAGCATCGTCCGCGTAGGCGATATTGCCACGGTCAAAGACGCCTTTACCGAAGACCCGATGCGCAGCCGTTTTAACGGTCGCCCTGCCGCAATGATCGAAGTGTTTCGCGTTGGCAGTCAAAGCGCCATCGATGTAGCGACAAAGGTTAAAAACTATGTCGCTGAGCAACAAAATAACTTGCCACTTGGGCTCGAACTGTCCACCTGGCGCGATAAATCTACCATTGTAAAAAGCCGCTTAAAAACCCTGACCAGCAGTGCCATTCAGGGTGGTATTCTGGTACTGGCGCTACTGACGTTGTTTCTCAGACCTTCCGTGGCTCTCTGGGTATTTATCGGTATCCCAGTCAGCTTTATGGGCGCGTTTATCTTTATGCCCTTCTTTGGTATCACCCTCAACCAAATGAGTTTGTTTGGCTTTATTCTGGTGTTGGGTATTGTCGTGGACGATGCCATCGTCACCGGCGAAAACGTTTATCGCCATCTCCAAAATGCGGAGGATGGTGAATACGCGGCCATTCAGGGCACCAAAGAAGTCGCCGCTCCGGTCACCTTTGGGGTGCTCACTACGGTCGCAGCTTTTATCCCCATGACCATGATCGAAGGCCCTCGTGGCGTCATGTTCCAGAACATTGCTGTGGTGATCATTCCTATTCTGCTGTTCTCGCTGATCGAATCCAAATTCGTACTGCCCGCTCACCTGAAATATCTTTCAGTGGGTAAGAAACGTTCCACCAATCGCTTCAGCCGATGGCAGCAAAATATCGCCAACAGTTTTGAGGAATTTGTTCTGCGTTACTACCAGCCCCTGCTGGAACACTGCCTAAAACACCGCTACGCCACCATTTCGGTTTTTATTGGTGTGCTGCTGATCATTGTCTCCCTGGTTGCCAGCGGCTGGACACGCTTTGTATTTTTCCCACGTTTGGAATCAGAAACCATTACCGTGTCTCTGGTGATGCCCACCGGCACCCCGTTTGAAGTCACCGATCGCTACATCGAACGTATGACCGATGCAGCCATCACCTTACAAGACACATACCGCGATCAGGAGACTGGTGATTCCATTGTGATGAATATCCTCTCGTCTACTGGCAATGCAGGACGTGGGCAACGGGGCTCCGGCAACGGTCGGGTTCGCATCGAGATTGTTCCCCCCGAGGAGCGGCTGCTGCAAACCTCCAACCGTGAACTCGTCAGTGAGTGGCGTAAATTGATCGGAGAGATCCCCGGCGCAGAAGAAATCGCATTCCGTTCTGAAATCATGCACATGGGCAATCCGGTCAATATCCAGCTCAGCGGCAACAATATGGTTGATCTGCAAAAGGTTGCTGAGCTGGTCAAAATCCAATTGGCTAAGCACAAGGGAGTATTTGATATCTCCGACAGTCTCGCTGAAGGCAAACAGGAATTGCGCATCAAACTGAAACCTCAGGCTTACGCTCTGGGCCTAAACGAATCCAGCGTAATCCGTCAGGTACGGGAAGCTTTTTACGGATACGAAGCCCAACGGATCCAGCGTGGTCGTGATGATGTCCGGGTTATGGTGCGCTTCCCGCTAGAGGAGCGGGAAGCCATTGCCAACCTGCAAGACTTCCGCATACGAACCGACGACGGCCGCAGTATTCCGGTCGCACAGGTGGTGGAATTGGTACCCGGCACCAGCCCCACTACCATCTACCGCAATGACCTGAAACGCACACTAAGTGTCGTCGCTGACATCGACAAAGGCGTCGCCAATATGACCATCGTCAACGATGATCTGCGCGCCTTTCTCGACAAGTCTCTGATGCAATACCCCGGCGTGTCCTACTCCCTGGAAGGGGAAGCCCGCGAACAGGCGGACTCTTTCCAGAGCCTGGCTTATGGCCTGGGGTTTGTAGTGTTTGCCATCTACACCCTGCTGGCCATTCCATTCAAATCCTATGGTCAGCCACTGATTGTCATGTCCGTGATTCCGTTTGGCACCATTGGCGCGTTTGTCGGCCACTGGCTAATGGGCATGGACCTGACGATTTTCAGTATTTTGGGGATTTTGGCTCTGATCGGCGTGCTGGTGAACGACAGCCTGGTTCTGGTGGACTCCATCAACCAACAGCGTCGAAAAGGCATGCATCCTCTGGAAGCGATCCGACTGGCAGGCGCGGCCCGTTTTCGCCCGGTGATACTCACCTCCATGACCACCTTTATGGGACTGGTGCCTTTACTGTTTGAATCCAGCACACAGGCACAATTCCTCATTCCCATGGCGGTATCGCTGGGTTTCGGAATCTTGTTTGCCACCTTTGTGACGCTGCTGTTGGTACCCATCAATTATCTGATAGCCTGGGAACTCAAACAGAAATTGTCAGGCCAGCCTGTCGAATTAGTCCCCAGCGCTCCTTAACTCTCCTCGATCCGCTTCTTACACGCCATCCAGGTTCAGGCTTTTCGGGTTACACCCGCAAAGCCTGAACCATCCCTAAATAAAAAGCCTGAGCCATCCCTAAATAAAAAGCCTGAGCCTGTCTTCCAGACCGTAAACAGTTGCAACCCAACAACTCTCCGCACTCCTCTTTCAGCGTTCACCTGCAAGCGCTCTTCCACATTCATAACTTTCTTAATATTCAACGTGTTAACAACACAGACTGCTTCCGTCCTCCATAAAATCCAATAAACGAGATAATTGTGTATTCATTGTACGAATGACGCATAAATCTTCCCAGATAATTGGGCAATACCCTGAAACGTGGTCTACCTTATTCTAGTGAAGCTTGGCTTTACCCTGCCCGACCATCTGTCAGCAAAGGTAAGACTGGGATTTCAAAGAAAAGGCTTTTCTACTAAAGACAGTTATGGAGAAACACCCAATGAAATTATCACACCTCTTGGCCGGCCGACGCCGCGGCCTCCGGGTGGGCTTGCTGGCCAGCGCATTTGCTCTGCTAACGCCCTTCGGAGCTTCGGCTGCCGATAAGCCCAACATCCTGGTCATCTGGGGGGATGACATCGGCATCCCACAAATCAGTGCCTATACTCGCGGTTTAATGGGTTACCAAACCCCCAATATCGACCGAATAGCCAATGAAGGTATGCTGTTTACCGATTCTTACGGTCAACAAAGTTGCACTGCCGGCCGAGCCAGCTTTTTGATGGGTCAAGAGCCTTTTCGTACCGGTCTGCTGACTATCGGTATGCCTGGTGACTCTCACGGGATTCAAGACTGGATGCCAACCGTTGCCGATGTGATGAAGTCGCAAGGTTACGCCACCGGTCAATTCGGTAAAAACCACTTGGGTGACCAGGACAAACACCTGCCAACCAACCATGGTTTCGACGAGTTCTTCGGCAACCTTTATCACCTTAACGCGGAAGAAGAGCCAGAAGGCTACTTTTACCCGAAAGACCCTGAGTTTAAGAAAAAGTACGGACCACGGGGCGTCATCAAATCCACTGCTGATGGCAAAATCCAGGACACCGGTCCACTGGATACCAAACGCATGGAAACCATCGACGAGGAATTCCTCGCCGCAGCGAAAGACTTTATCCAGCGTCAGGTGAAGGCCGACAAACCATTTTTCACTTGGTTTAACAGCACCCGTATGCACGTATTCACCCACTTGAAAGAAGAGTCACGGGGTGTCACCGGTAAAGGTATTCACGCCGACGGCATGGTTGAGCACGACGGTCATGTCGGTCAACTTCTGGATCTGCTGGACGAGCTGAAAATCGCCGACAACACCATTGTGATTTACAGTACCGATAACGGTGCCGAAATCACTCTGTGGCCAGACGGTGCCATGACTCAGTTCCGTGGAGAGAAAGGTACCACTTGGGAAGGTGGCTTCCGCATTCCTATGATGGTTCGCTGGCCAGGCCACATCAAGCCAGGGAGTGTCTCTAACGAGATCATCTCTAACTTGGATTGGTTCCCGACGTTGGCCGCAGCTGCCGGTGCAGGAGATGTCAGAGCGAAACTTGCCAGCGGCGCAAGCTACAACGGCAAAAAGTTCAAAGTTCATCTGGATGGCTACAACTTCCTTCCCTATCTGGAAGGCAAGAAAAAAGAAGGTCCTCGTGAGCAAATTTTCTACTTTGATCAAGGCGGCAACCTTAACGCTGTCCGCTGGCGGGATTGGAAAGTGAGCTTTGCGGTAAACGACGGTAATATCGCCACAGGTACCCGCAAGACAACCTCTTGGTCTGGCATTACCAATCTGCGTATGGATCCATACGAAAAAGCTGAACACGAAGCTGGCGGCTATCTGGAGTGGTACGCACGCCAAATGTGGCTACTGGTACCGATTCAACAGCAGATCAAGAACTTCTTCTCTGACTTCAATGATTATCCTAATCAGTCAGGTTCTTCACTGAATGCTGGCAACATCAATTACGATTTGCTGAAAAAGCAGGATGCCATAAAGAGACTGAAAAACCTGGAAACCATGAAGCCTCGCTAAGCTTCAACTTCCATCAACTGGCCAGCCTTAAATTGGCTGGTTAATTTAAAGAGAGCGAGCAGTTAGCGCTCTCTTTTTTACGTCCTCCTTCTCTCAATTCAATCCGTAAAAAGCCTTTAGACGGCTAATACTAAAAACTGACCGTACAAACTGACAGAGAATACTAAA
>NZ_CBFIHX010000163.1:0-6145 GCF_965662505.1 Pseudomaricurvus sp.
CGTCTACCCGAAACGTCTGGGTAAGCCCGCCGAAATCGCCAAATTGTCTGCTCATATCGTAGACAACGATTACATCAACGGCGAAAGCATCCGTATGGACGCAGCGGTTCGCATGCAACCCAAGTAAGATCACCATCGTAAAAACGACGACACAATGCACTGCTGCTTAACCGCAGTATTGCATTAACGGTTTTGCCCGCTTTGCGGGCTTTTTACATTGAATAACAAGACAACACCGGAGTTTATTATGGGCCCACTATCAGGTTATCGGGTGATTGAATTGGCAGGGCTTGGCCCCTGCCCTATGGCAGGTATGCTTTTAGCTGACATGGGCGCTGAAGTTATCTGCATTGATCGTGGCGGCAATACGCCCCCGCTGTATTCAGAAGACATGAGTCGTCGGGGAAAGAAGTCCATCGTCGTCAATCTGAAAAGCGCCGAAGGCCGTGAAACCCTGATGAAACTGATCGCGTCCGCCGACGTATTGATCGAAGGCTTTCGCCCCGGCGTCACCGAAAAACTGGGGATCGGTCCGGAAGATTGCCAGGCAGTCAATCCCGCTCTGGTGTACGGCCGCATGACCGGCTGGGGACAAACTGGCCCGCTGTCTCAAAACGCCGGACACGACATCAACTACATATCCATCACCGGTGCCTTGCACGCCATTGGTGTCAAAGGCGAGAAGCCTGTGGTGCCAATGAATCTGGTGGGTGACTTTGGTGGCGGCACCATGTTCCTGGTCAGCGGGGTTCTGGCAGCATTACTGGAAGCCAAAAACTCCGGCAAAGGTCAGGTGGTTGATGCCGCGATGGTGGATGGTGCGACTAACCTGATGTGGATGTGCCACAGCTTCCACGCCTCCAAAATGTGGGACTTCAACGAGCGCGGCGTTAACATGCTGGACGGCGGCGCCTTCTATTACGACACCTACGAAACCAAAGACGGCAAGTACGTCGCTATTGGTGCTATCGAGCCGCAGTTCTTTATGACCCTGGTCGAGAAAGGTGGATTAGATCCAGAAATCTTTAATCTGGAAACCCAAAATGACACCGATCAATGGGAAGCCAAAAAAGCCATCCTCACTGACGTCATGAAAGAAAAGACCCGTGATGAATGGTGTGCCCTGCTGGAACATACCGACGCCTGCTTTTCACCCGTACTCAGCGCCTATGAAGCCTTCGATTATCCACATAATCAGGAACGCGATGTCTACATCGAACTGGATGGTTACAAGCAGCCTGCCCCAGCGCCCCGCTTCAGCCGCACTCCATCTGAAGTCACCCACGGTCAAAATCCGGCGGGTCATGATACCCGTAGCGTCCTTGAGAACCTGGGGCTCTCCAACGAGGAAGTTCAGGCTTTGATCGATCAGGGCGCGGTTCAATAAACCGCATGCCCTAACGCCAACTCACATAAGAAGGAAATGGACATGAGCAACTTTGAAGCACTGACTTACGACGTTGATAACAGTATCGCCATCATCACCATGAATCGCCCAGAGGTTCGCAACTCTCTCAACAAACAAATGCGCTCCGAGTTAATGGCCGCCTTTAAACAAGCCAGGGAAGACAGCCAGGTTCGGGTGATCTTGCTCGCCGGCGCCGGCAAAGGCTTTTGCGCAGGTGCAGACCTAAGCGAAATCACTCCCGGCAGCGACAAAGACGGTTTTATTACGGATCTGATTCGTCGCGAATACAACCCGTTGATCAAAACCATCAACGACACACCAAAACCCGTTATCAGCGTGGTAAATGGTGCCGCAGCGGGTATCGGTGGCACCCTGGCCATGGCGTGCGACTTGATGATAATGTCCGAAGACGCTTTTCTGTACTCGGCCTTTGGCGCGATCAGCCTGATCCCCGATGGTGGCTCACACAAATTCTTGCAGTCGTATCTGGGACCCAAGAAAGCCTATGAGATGATCGCCTTTTCACAACGTCTGCCTGCAGAGCAATGTGAAAAAGTCGGTTTGGCCAATCGGGTGGTGGCCTCGGAGAACCTACTGAGCGACGCTCTGGAATGGGCCAAGACACTGGCCGAACAAGCCCCGATGACGCTGAGCTTATCCAAAGAAATTTTGCAGGCCACTGCAACTGAAGACCTGGATTTTTGTCTGGAAAAAGAAGCCGTATTGCAAAATACCGCCTATCGCAGCCAGGATTTCAAAGAGGGTGCCAAAGCGTTTTTTGAAAAGCGTAAACCTGAATTCAAAGGGCTATAACCTGAAATCAAAAGTTAACAACCCAGAATTCTATCAATATTGACTACCCAGTCAGACAAGTACGGATGGCAAGTACAGTGGTTATCCATTGCTGCCAACCGTACTCTTTAGCTCCCACGGCTCTTCTTAAACCTGCAACGGCTACCATTTCCATCCCACTCTCTTGACTCTGCGCCAGCGACTAGCTCTTCTTCACAAAACGTTGAGCATTGGTCAACCCGCCCAACCGATGACAAAAGTTGTATTATTCCGCCAAAAAAATGTCAGTCAAAAACCTTCCGCGGATCATCTGATACAAACCATCCGCCAAAGTAAACGTTCGTTTAGCTTTTGAGTTTTTATTCAAGTTACGATAGCGCTATCGGTTCAGTAGCCGTTACAGTTCCGAACTTTTTCCTGCTGTAATGAACCATCTACTTCCGGACAAACGTATACATGGTTAATGCTCACGACCGCTGTACTTAGTTAAACCCTGGTTACTAGAACCACGGTATTTAAAACTACAGCATTCAGAGCCCTAGCATTTATAACCATAGCCATCTTGAAATTAAGAAACTGGAAAACCTCATGTCACAAGCAGTTATTGACGACCTGACTTTGGAATATGAAACTTTTGGAGATCAGGCGGATCCTGCCATTTTGTTGATCATGGGGCTGGGCTCACAACTGATTCAGTGGCCCGACAGTTTTTGCCAAAATCTGGCAGATCAGGGACACTTTGTGATTCGCTACGACAATCGTGATGTCGGTCTGTCGACCAAGATGAATCACTTACGCTTGCCTAATATCCCCTGGGCGATCATACGTCACAGACTAAAACTCAGGCCAAAGCTGCCTTACACTCTAACGACTATGGCCAACGATGCCATCGGACTGCTGGATTATCTCAAGATTGAACAGGCCCATCTGGTCGGCGTGTCTATGGGAGGCATGATAGCCCAGCTGATCGCGATTCACTTTCCCGAGCGAACGATGTCGCTGACCTCCATCATGTCCACCACCGGCAACCCCAAATTACCCAGGCCAACGCCAGAAGCAACCGCCGCACTGACCAAGAAAACAGATCCAAACGCTGGCATTGAAGAAATCGTTAAAAACAGCATGGCTGCCTGGAAAGTCATTATGAGTCCGGGTTTTCCCGTCTCGGAGAACAGTCTAAAAGAAAAGTGTCTGGCCGCAATAACGAGAAGTTATTATCCAGCCGGTACCGCACGGCATTTACTGGCATCAATCTGCACTGCCGATCGCCGAAAACAGTTACAAAAACTGACTCTGCCAACCCTGATCATTCACGGTACCGATGATCCACTAATTCCAATCGCATGCGGTAAAGATACGGCTGAGAACATTCCCCAGTCTGAGTTTCATGCCATTGAAGGTATGGCCCATGATCTGCCCGATGAATGCATTCCAAAACTGAGTGAACTCATCGGAGGGCTGACACAACGTTCACGCCCCAGTGCAAAACTCGAACTGTCTTAAAGGTGTGATCGGTTAGTTAACAGTTCTTCTGCTATCCAAAAAACCAATAGCCAACGACGATTGCCGTAACAATACCGACAAAATCTGCAAACAGACCACAGGCGGCTGCGTGTCGGATACGCTTTATCCCCACCGCGCCAAAATATACCGCCAGCACATAAAAAGTCGTTTCCGTACTGCCTTGTACGGTGGCGGCAATCCGGGCAGGAAAGGAATCCACCCCATAGTTATTCATGGTTTCAAGCATCATGGCTCGTGCACCAGAGCCGCTTAGAGGCTTCATAAAAGCCGTTGGCAACGCATCCACAAAACGGGTATCCATCCCCATTCCCTCAAAAATCCAGCGCAAGCCCGTGAGACCATAATCCAGCATACCGCTCGCCCGGAAGACACCAATGGCAACCAGCATCGCCAGCAAATAAGGCAAAATGGTAATCGCCAGCTGAAACCCTTCTTTCGCCCCGTCAATAAAGCTCTCGTAGACGTTCACCTTGCGTCTTACCGCCATAGCCATAAACAGAATCACAACCGAAAACAGCAAACAATTAGCCATTAAAGAAGAGACTCGGGCCAGCTCATCCGGCTTCAAAGAAGACAGATAAAGCACCAGCGCCATTAAGATCGCAGCCGCACCGCCCAAATAACTCAAAACCACACGATTGAATATGTGCAGCTTTTGCACAAATGCAACTACCAGCAGGCCAGCAATACTTGAAGCACTGGTCGCCAGCAGGATAGGCAAAAACACCACTGCAGGATCCGGAGCGCCCTGCTGGGCCCGGTACATAAGGATGGCGATGGGGAACAGTGTTAACGATGACGTGTTTAACACCAGAAACAGGATTTGGGCATTAGAGGCCGTATCCTTGACGGGGTTAATGCTCTGTAAACTCTGCATCGCCTTAATACCAATTGGTGTCGCGGCATTATCCAGCCCCATAATATTGGCGGCAAAGTTCATGGAAATATGCCCCAGAGCCGGATGATTTCTAGGGACTTCAGGCATTAGATGAGCAAATAATGGCGACAGCGCGCGGGACAGCTTCTCGATCAAACCGGCGTTCTCACCGATTTTCAACACTCCCATCCACAGGGTCAAAATACCCACGAGCCCCAGAGCAATATCGAAAGACAATTTCGACATATCAAACAGGGACGCGACCAGCGTATTAAATATGTCCGTATTGCCTTGAAATATCAGCTGGCCAAGCGCACAGAGAAATGCCGAGAAAAAGAAGAATAGCCAAATCCAGTTGAGCATAGAGAGTATCATCCAGAGTTTGAGTTATTCTAAAGTAGAACGCCCGCGCCTGCATCTGAGGAGATATGAGCAAGTGCCTTTGAGTCAGATTGTGAATCGGTGATCATATTAACCGTACCGAAATTGATTTCAACAAGGCTATCCTCTATACCTTGTTAACTAGGTGTATAACTTTTACCTTGATGTGTTAAACCAACCAAATCTGTGAGGCGAAACATGAAACTTGCTCCGCATAACCGTTTTTTCGCAATTTTTTTAAGCTTTCTGATGGTTTTTACCAGCTTACTCAGTGTGTCAGCGCAAGCCGGCATGGTGACCACCCAACAGGCCGTCAGCCAGCAATTTGTTGAGTACGACCGCGGCCGTTTGATAGAGGCATTAAATCAGGACGGGGTGCGCGATCAGCTGACGAATATGGGTGTCGACCCTGCCGAAATCGAACAACGGATAAGCACACTGACTGCTGACGAATTAGCACAGCTGAATACTGAGATAGCCAACATGCCCGCAGGTCAGGGTGTGGTTGGGGTATTAGTGCTGATTTTTGTCGTTTTTATTATCACTGATATGCTCTGTGCAACGAACCTGTTTTCCTTTGTCAAATGTATCAACAAATAGTAGTCGTACATGCCCCGTTCTTTATGCCTGTTAGGGCTACTTCTTAGCCTGTGTCTGGCGGGCTGCGGATCTCTCACCCGCAGCCCCGACAACCTCTCCGAAACTCTAACCCAGCTACAAATGCCCTCTCAGGCAGAATTGACGGATGTTCCCTTTTTCCCGCAGAAGCAGGAACAATGCGGCCCTTCCAGTTTGGCAACCGTACTTAATTACCGTCAAATCGATGTCAGCGCCGAACAACTGGAGCCTCTTCTCTATATACCGGAGAAGCAGGGAACTCTCTCGATCGAACTGACAGCTCAAGCTCGTGCTCATGAATTACTGGCATATCCGCTGGCACTGTTACAAGAAATAGCCGCAGGCAATCCTGTTTTAGTAATGCAGAACCTGGGGCTAAACTGGTGGCCTCAGTGGCACTTCGCGGTGGCCGTGGGCTACGACATGAATACTAAAACCCTCACACTCAGATCGGGTAAGGAGCCTCGCCGACAAACACCATTTAAGACTTTTCTCAATACATGGACTCGAGCAGAACGTTGGGGAATCGTTATCGTAGAGCCGGA
>NZ_CBFIHX010000164.1:0-6123 GCF_965662505.1 Pseudomaricurvus sp.
TTCTCTCATGTTCAGCTCGGTGCAGAGCTGTTTGAATACTGTACTAAGTTTGACGTTCTTGTCAGGCATCGCTTTCAGCGGTGCCTGTGGAATCACGGATTAATGATGGCCTTCTTGGGGCTCATTCAATTCGATCAGGACCCCATCACAACTTTTTGGATGAATAAAGATCACCTTGCAGTTGTGGGCGCCGATGGTGGGGGCGTCAGACAGGAATTGATATCCCTTGTCTTTCAGACGCGCCACATCAGCTTCAATATCGTCACTGCGAAAACACAGGTGGTGCATACCGCCGCCTTTCTTTTCAAGATAGCCGGCAATCGGTCCTTCGCCATTCAGCGGGTGAACCAGCTCAATGCTGGTCTCCGGCAGAGGGAAAAACGCGGTACTGGTTTTGGCAGCAGGGACGTCTTCTTTGCCTTCGTATTTGAGGCCGAAGTCTTCCATGAAGCGTTTAATGGCCTTGTCCAGATCAGGCACAGCAATGGCAATATGGTCCAGAGCAACAATCATCGTGCATCCCCCAATTTAGGCGTTAAGAGTCAGTTGTGACAAAAAGACATCGGTCTCGGCTCTACGGCGTGCCTGAATTTCTTCGTCGGTTTCCACTTCAACCACTTCATCGGGAGTGATTTTGAAGATGGGTTGTCCCTTCTTAATAATAGTCCCATCCAGATCCACCAGGATTTTGTCGATGGTACCGGAGAAGGGCGCGGTCACTTTGTTAAACATCTTCATCACTTCGATGATGTAGAGCGGCTCACCGGCGTTGAAATGGCTGCCTTCTTCAACAAAAGCGGGCATGCCCGGTGCTTCACATGAGTAGAACATACCACCGGTAGGCGCAAGAATCTCGTCAGACTTCGCAACGGGAGGTGGTACCAGTACCTTGGCCATGGCTTTTTGCAGAGCTTCTTCGGTGAGACGATCCGGAATGTCGATGCTCAGATCTTCATTCACTTTCAGGTCGAAGAAGTTGGTGCGGTAGCCAATGTAGGCCAGCAGGCTCAGAATTTCGCTACCTGCCTGATAGCCAACGTGCGCAGACTGAGCGGCAGCCCACTGATCAGCATCGATACCGGCAGGTGCACTGCCAGCCAGCAGTTCAACGATCTGGCTGTAATCATTGGTGCCCAGCTTTTCTTCCAGCGTGTCATAAAAGGCAATGGCTTGCTGCAGCAGGTCGTTGTCGTGATCCCAGATCATTTCCGCAGCGGCTTTGCTCTCGCAGTAGTCCATGTTCAGGAAGTGATAGGTCTCGGCGAGAATGCGAACCGGGTTTTGATTCCAGACCAGCTTGCCGCTGTCCATGGAGTAAGCCGGTTGGTTGACGCTCAGCCAGCCAGCCAGCATGTGGGGCTCAGCCAGCAGTTTTTCCACTGGGCGAGTCAGCAACAATTGCTTGCGGGCCAGTACCGTTTGCAGGGCAGATTTCTCTTCGTTTGAGCTGCAGGTGGCCAGAACTTTGTTGCCCACTTGCTTGTAAGCGTAGTTCACGTCCAGATTATTGGCTTCCTGCTTCAGCAGGCCAACCGCTGTCAGGTAAGGCACGATAAAGCGAGTGGTCGGACGGGCATTGATGTTATTGCCCAGGAACCAGTTCACTAATCCATAGTGGAATTCCAGGTTGGTGGCCAGATCTTTACCGCGCAGCTCGGTGACACGCAACACTTCGGCCATGGCGTCATAGGTGTTAGTGCGGTCTTCACCAACGGTCAACAGCAGGGCGATGTTGGAATCGTAAGCGCCAGCCAGGTGATACTTCATGAACACGTCGGTATCAGGATTGTGCAAGCTGATGCCCTGATCGTCACGGATTTCGCCGTCGATCGGGTTGGACCAGTTTTCGATTACGCCGCCAGCGTGTGGTTGCAGAGCCTGGTTGGTGGCGTTCATACGCGCTTCAACGGAGGCTTTGCTGCGCAGAATGCGCTCAGGTTTTGGCAGTTTGGTGCTGTGCGCTGCGATCAATACCATCACTTCAACCAAAGATTCAGCGATAAAGAATTCTTCGCTGTTGTCCGGGTTGGTGAACTTCAGTTTGTAGCACAGCTCAGTAACACGGTGCTCAACCTGAATACGGGTATTCATTTCCATGAAGTAGTGAGACTCGCCGTCTACGATACATTCGAATGTACCGACGGAATCCAGTTTCACGGCTTCACCGAAGACGGCACCTTCGTGTTCCATTTTTTCCAGGATCACCAGGTCTTTCTTCAGCTGTTCAGCTTCAGCGGTTTTGCCTGCGGCTTCTGCCACGGCGATTGCGTCTTTCAGTTCTTCTTCGGTGACAGACACTTCCAGCAGTTTCTGTTCGTGCATTTGCAGGGAGCAATCGCGGCCACCCATGGTCATGCACCATTCACCGTTACCCACTACCTGAATTTCCTGGTGGCGAGTGGTGTCGATGTTCATCTCGATGAGAACGTTTTTGTTGTCGCCCACACCGTTGGTTTTCAGCTCGATCAGACACTCCAGTACCAGTGACGGCACGTTGGCTGCGGCTTTTTCCACTTTTTCTTCGAGCGTAGCGCCTTCGTAGGAATTAGCGGATTGCAAAATACGCTGACCTTTACCACCACCGCCGGCAATGGCTTTCAGGCGGAAGCGGTTGTTAGGCTTCTCGGCCAGCATACGCTTGGCTTCTACCTGCAACGCAGCACCAATGTCAGCAGCGTTGATGATGTCGATGCCAGCATCGTAGGATGCGGCCAGCAACGCAAGAGCTTGCTCTTCTTCGTCTTTGCATGCGCCGAAATCAACGGTCAGGTTGTTGTCAGCAGCGCATTTTTCCAGACCGTCTTTACCGTATTTGGAAAACAGGGCCAGACTGGTGGCGTTGTTAACACCTGGAGTCACCGATACACCGGTTTCCAGTGCGGTACGCTTGGCCTGATCTTTCATGCCAGCGGATTTCTGAGTGAAAGAGCAGGGGCCGATAAAGTTCAGGCCAGCTTGTTCCATGGATTCAACCATCTCAGCGTCTTCGGACATAAAACCGTAGCCTGCAAAGATAGAGTTGTAGCCGTTGGAATGGGCGATGTTAATGATCTGCTTGATGCGTTGCGCACGCTCTTCTTTATCGGCACCGGTGTAGTCAGGTACGCGATGAATGTTGTTGGGTTTTGTCAGTTTGCGCAGTTCAGGTGCCAGAGCATTCTGGTAGGTAATGGAGTCTTTTTCGGACAGTAAAATACCGTAGTGCTCAATGCCCATTTCTTCGAAAACGTCGATGGCTTCCTTACGGATCGGGCCACGACAGATGATCAGTGGACGCATGTGGGTACAGTCAAAGCTGCGAACCCACTCGCTGTCAGCATTAGCCAGACGACGATCCTTGTGGATCAGAGAGTTGTTCAGATAGTTAGTGTTGCTGTCTTTCACGGCTCTAGCCTCTTTCAAATTCGGTTGTTTAGGTGCCTTGTTGGTGTGGGCGCGAATTCAGTAATTCAGAAATTAATGAAATTCACGCTGCGGACCGGCGAAAGGTTCTGGTGTGTAATGACTCAAATGGAAATCCATTTGTTTACACAGCACTTCACGCAGATCAGAAGGCATAACAATTTGAGAAATAGAGCCCAGACTCAGGGCTTCGTTGGGGTTCATCAGTTCCGCTTCGTAGCGGTCTTTCAGGGTTTTGTCCTGAGCCGCTTGCCATGCCAGTACGTCAGCTTCAGCCTCACCTGCGGCCAAGCGCTTTTTCACTTCGGCGCGGATCGCTCTGACTTCGTCTTTGTAAACAAACTCAACACCGGCTGGTCCCATGACCGCAGCGCGGGTAGAGGGCAGGGCGCAAACAAAGTCAGCACCGGTAGGGTAGTTGTTGTATGACGCGTAAGCACCCCCAAAGGCGTTACGGATAATCATCAGGAAGCGCGGTGTGCGCAGATCGATGATGGCGTCCAGCATGGCGCGGCCAGCCTGAACAATACCGCCAGCTTCCTGTTCACGACCAGGCAGGAAGCCGGTGGTGTCTTCCATAAAGATCATGGGAATGTTGTACAGGTTACAGAAGCGGATAAAGCGGGCGTTCTTCAGAGCGGCATCAATGTCGATCTGGCCGGAAGCCACAGCAGAGTTGTTGGCAACAAAGCCAATCACGTTACCGCCCATACGACCCAGAGCACACACGGTGTTGCGGGCACGATCCGGTTGGATTTCCATGAAATCACCGTGGTCGCACAGCTGCTGGATCATAATGGTCACGTCCAGCGGCGTGTTGAAACCGCTGGGCGAGTTGAAGGCTTTCTTCAGCAGAATGTCGATGTCCCAGGTTTTACGATCAATGGGATCAGAGGTTGGCTGAAAAGGAGCCAGAACGGCGTTGTTGTCCGGAATGTAGTTCAGCAGCGCTTTTACTTTGCGCAGAGCGGCGACTTCGTCAGGCACTACAAAATCGGTAACGCCAGACTGGCTGTGAACACCGGGACCACCCAGCTCGTCAGGAGTGACGTCTTCACCCAGAACAGATTTTACAACACCCGGGCCAGTGAGGCCGAAGAAGGTTTCGTTCGGTTGAATCAGGAAAGAGCCCTGACGTGGCAGGTAAGAGCCGCCACCGGCATTAAAGCCGAACATACACATGATGGAAGGCACCACACCGCTGATTTTGCGCAGGGCGGTGAAGGCTTCTGCGTAGCCGTCCAGGCCGCCAACACCGGCGGGGACGAAAGCACCGGCGGAGTCGTTCATGCCCACCAGTGGAATACGACGCTTGCCGGCCAATTCAAACAGGCGGGCCAGTTTTTTACCGTTAGTGGCGTCCATAGAACCGGCGCGTACGGTGAAATCGTGACCGTAAACCGCCACATCGCGGCCGTTGATTTTCACAACGGCAGTGACAATAGAAGCACCGTCGAGATTTTTACCCCAGTTCTGGAACAGAACCTGAGGATCTTCGTCGGTCAGAAAAGCGAGACGTTCCCAGATGGTCATACGCTGTTTGGCGTGCTGACGCTCAACGGCGGGTACACCGGCCGCTTTACGGGGACGTTGGATCAGATCGTAACCTTGTTTCAGATTTTCTTCGTACAAACCCGGCTCATATGAAGCCTGCCCGGGAACACTGAATTCCACTTCTGCAGCATCATCGAATGGGTTGACGAGAGTTGCCTGCGGCTTAGTTGCGTTCGTCATGCTTATTCCAGCTCTTATCATGTTGACGTTTGGGATCAGGCGCCTGGCCCAGTCCTGTTTATCTGTGCCTGCCTGTTGCGAGGTTGCTTGCTTGAAGCGTACTTACAACATGTTCTTACAACAGGACCAATTTAGATGGGTGGATATTAGTGCCTAATGTCTATATTTGGAATAGTGAAATACCGTCTTATTGACAGGTGTGTTCAATAGTAAGTTATTGATAAGTATGAATAAATAAAATTAATGCGGATTTTATTGTTACAAAAAAATATAATCAAAATAGACATAAACATACTTATAAAATTCATTTATGTGATTTTAACTGGTAGAAAGTGTCTATTTGATGAATTAAATGCTGCATATTGCTCACTGCGAGTGCGGTGTGAGCGTGTTTGTGCACGCTGGCTGTGCGAGGTCATGAGGTCTGTATGGGGGTTTGCTAGATAGCATAGAGCAAAAATGTGGAATCTGCTCAAGGGCAAAAATGAGTTGGCGTTTTTGTCTATATTGACAGTCTACAGCGGCTAACTGACCCTGGGAGGGTAACTTGCTGCCTGATTTGGAGGCGGTCTTGTTGCCTATTAGGGCGATGCCTTACTGCTTAGCGCGATGCCTTACTGCTTAAAGAGATGCCTTGCTGCTTAAAGAGATGCCTTGCTGCGGGATTGTCGGGCGGAGCGAAAGGCCCGTGGTGTTTGACCTGACCACTGTTTGAAAGCTCGGGTGAAGGCTCTGGGTTCACTGAAATCCAGCAATCTCGCCACTTCCGCAATATTCAGACTGCGATTGGCCAACAGCTTATTGGCCAGATCGCTGCGGAGATTGTCTTTGATCTGCTGATAACTGGTGCCCTCCGCATTCAGCTTGCGGCGCAGGGTTTGTTCGCTGATATCCAGTTGCTCGGCTATTTCGTGAGACTTGGGCAATCGCAATACGGTGTTGGGCTTGGGGTGCAGCATCTGGTTGATACGCGCCGTGAGGCTGGTG
>NZ_CBFIHX010000165.1:0-257 GCF_965662505.1 Pseudomaricurvus sp.
AAAAGCACTGGCCAAACACACATTCAGTGTCAGCTCACCTCATGCCAGCCTGGCGCAACTGCGCCAATTGATTGAGCGCTGCGGTGGCAATGTCTCTGATCAGTGGATTACCGCTTTGGATCCTAACTCACCCTCGCTGACCCACCAACAGGCCGATGCCGCCAATATCGTTAACCAATTGGGTGCTAAACCCAGCAGTCTCTCGGCCTTGGAAGTCCACAAGCAAAGACAAGTAATTCTAAACAGTCCCAGCAGCA
>NZ_CBFIHX010000165.1:267-6120 GCF_965662505.1 Pseudomaricurvus sp.
CTTTCTTTGACTACTTTAAGGTCTCCGCATGACTACACCCCAATTAGAGTGGATGAACTTTGAGCGGCAACACGACTACGGCTTTAATCTAGGCGGTGTAATCGTTAACTTGAAAGGCCCCGCACCTGACGATCCGATAAACGGCTTTACCATTAGCGACACAGACTTTTCAAACGCTATCACACTTAGTCAACAAGAAGCACATGGGCCTATAAATTTATTTGATATATCCTGGCCCTGCGAAATACAAACGCCCAATAGCATAGAAATACAAGGAAGTGTTTTAGCGACCTTTAAGTTATTTCATTCATTGGAGTTTGGTCTTCCGACACAGGGAAAAATCCGTAATCAGGAAGACCTACAACTGGCCATCATAAATTTAGGCAAACTTTGCTTTGAAGATGAAAAGGACTGTACGACGTTTTACCCCCAATCAACCAGCGATCTTGAATCCCATTCTGTCAATGGGAGACTCTGGCATGAAGCCCTAACCGGCTATTTAGGTGGCACCATGCATCATGATCTCTATACCCGGCTAAACGATGACTTGACGCTGGCCATCTATATCAACCTCACCACCTTCTGGGGCAATCAAAAACTTCCTGATCCCGAACACAAGCGTCTGGTGTTTGAATCGATTCTCGATTTTCTGAGTCACATTCAAATCCTGCAGCCGGAGGATGTCGATCCGGACAACCCTCCGATACTGGGACTGCACTCGCCATTTCGGGAAGAAAAACCCATTGAGGTTAGTGATGTGGAGGACATTGGCTGGTAAACAAAAGCGGCCTTGCGATGATTATCCCGCAAGGCCGTTTCTTTTAAGTCGCAGTTAAAACAACGGTCAAAAGATCAGATATCAAATCGATCCTGTGTCATCACCTGGGTCCAGGCTTTCACAAAGTCGTCGATAAAGACCTTCTCACCACCTTCTGCTGCATAGGCTTCTGAAAGAGCCCTAAGCTCTGAATTGGAACCGAACACCAAGTCCACAGACGTTGCAGTCCACTTTAGTTTTCCAGACTTTCGATCACGCCCTTCGTACAAACCTTCGGTTTTAGCTGGCTTCCATTCTGTCGACATATCGAGCAGGTTAACGAAGAAGTCGTTGCTGAGCTGTCCTGGGGTTTTGGTCAGTACGCCGTGTTTGCTGCCATCGGTATTGGCGCCGAGCGTCCGCATACCTCCAATCAACGCCGTCATTTCCGGAGCGGTAAGCGCCAGCAAGTCCGCCTTCTCTACCATCATTTCCTTGGGCGGATAGTAGGCGCCGTCAGAATAGTAGTTTCGGAAGGCATCGGCTTTGGGCTCCAGAACGTCAAAGGCTTCGGCATCTGTCATTTCAGCATAAGCATCGCCTCGTCCTGATGTGAACGGCACAGTAACTTTATGACCGGCATCCTTTGCGGCCTGTTCAATCGCTGCCGCACCACCGAGGACGATCATGTCAGCCATTGAAACTTTGCTGTTGGAACCTTTGCGAATGTCATTCAACTTGTTCAGAACTTTGGTTAATTCCTCCGGGTTATTCACCGGCCAGTCTTTTTGCGGCGCAAGACGAATACGGGCACCGTTGGCTCCGCCGCGCATGTCCGAATAACGATAGGTGGAGGCCGAAGCCCAAGCGGTACGAACCAACTCCGGCACCGTGAGACCGGACTTGAGTATTCTCGATTTAAGCTTACTGACCTCTTCATCACTGAGTGGCTCACCTTTGGGCACCGGATCCTGCCAGATAAAGGTTTCTTTGGGCGCTTCGCTGCCGACATAGCGAGTGCTTGGCCCCAAATCACGATGCGTCAGTTTGAACCAGGCCTTGGCAAAAGCCTTGTCAAATTCTTTGGGATTTTTCCAGAAGCGTTCGGCGATTTTTCGGAACTCTGGATCTTCTTTCAGCGCCAGATCCGTGGTCAACATAATTGGCGGATTGCGCTTACCTTTAACATGGGCATCGGGCACGCTCTTCATCATGGACTCGTCGGTGGGAATCCACACCGTTCCGCCACCGGGGGATTCATGCTTTTTCCAATCAAACCGAAACAGGTTGTCGAGATAGAGGATCGACCAAGCAGTGGGCGTCTGTGTCCAGGCACCTTCAAGACCGCTGGTCATGGTGTCTTCCGAGTGCCCTTTACCGCATTTGTTTTTCCACCCCAGCCCTTGCTGCTCTGTCGGGGCTGCAGCAGGTTCGGGGCCTACACAATCTGGCTTACTGCCGCCGTGGACTTTCCCAAGAGTGTGCCCGCCAGCGATTAATGCAACGGTTTCTTCGTCGTTCATCGCCATGCGGGAAAACGACTTGCGTATGTCTTCGGCGGCCATCACCGGATCCAGATTGCCGTTGCGACCTTCCGGGTTTACGTAGATGAGTCCCATGTGCAACGCGGCTATGGGTTTTTCCAGATTACCGTCTTTATCGAAGCGCTTGTCATTACCCATCATTTTGGATTCGGGTCCCCAGTAGACCATATCGGCCTCCCAGTCATCGACACGTCCACCCGCGAAACCCAGAGTTTCGAACCCCATGGACTCCAATGAGACATTGCCTGCCAAAATAATCAGGTCAGCCCAGGAAACGTTGCGTCCGTATTTCTGTTTTACGGGCCACAACAGACGACGCGCCTTGTCGAGACTGACGTTGTCAGGCCAACTGCCCAGCGGCTCAAAGCGTTGCTGGGCTCCTTCTGCACCGCCGCGGCCATCGTGAATGCGATAAGTACCGGCACTGTGCCAGGCCATGCGGATCATCAGTCCACCGTAGTGCCCCCAATCTGCGGGCCACCAGTCCTGTGAGGTGGTTAATACTTTCTCGATATCCGCTTTCAGTGCTTTTATATCGACGCTTGCAAAAGCTTCTGCGTAATCGAAGTCATCACCGTATGGGCTGGAGCGTTCATCGTTGTCACGCAACGGCCCTAAATCCAATTGATTTGGCCACCAAAAATTGTTGGGTTTGGCCTTGCCGCTGAACATGTTTTCCGCTTGCGAGGGAGAAGAAACTGCAATTGCGATTGCAGCCACCAGAGGTAAGGTTCGTTTGATCATTATTATTCTCCTTCAGCTCAATGGGAGGATCCCGTTGAACGACTTATTAACTCTAAACACGATAGATATATAGGTCATGAAGGAGTAGAAGTCATCATAGAAAACTTTTATCGCTGACATGGCAGATGACTATGAATTTCCAATTAATCTAACCAGAACCTCAGAAACTTCGTTTTCTTCTTACAGGTTTTCCGTCCAGCTTCCGGAGCATAATCCGCCTCAAAATGTACACACATCAGAAAAATCTTTCACATAGATCATTCTACCAACATCGGTTTTTTGAGAGGAATCAATATATGCCAGACAGAGCAACAACGACACTGAAGTTGTGCCGTTCTGAACGGATGGTTGACTCTTTACCTTATGCCTCGCACGGAAAGTGCTGCTTCAACACAGCTTCCATGATCTCTTCGGCAGTGATGTTAGCTTCTTCACCGACAGTCACCACTTTATCTGCGAAGGCACGAAAGGACTCTTCGGCAGGAATACAATAAACATGCCCCTGAGCATTAATCTGAGTAGTCTCACCCAATCGAGTGCGCACTGCGCGCTGGAAAAAATCGGATGAATCTTGTTGGCTGGATTGCTCGCCGAAAGTTGTTTGCTCAGCTCCGGCAATATAGCCCTGGATATAAGCAACACATTGCACGTCATTCCCGCCGTCCAGTAACCGCTGACAGGCACGGGTCAGATCATCGGCGGTCATCGCGTCCAAAGCACTGGCAATATTCGCCAGCAGCAACAACCCCGTAACAGCTGCCCACCGTAGTTTGCACACCATGCTGTTTCCCTCTTCGTAGTTATTGTTGGTAGTTATTATTGGTTGTTATCATTATTTCCTCAGTACATCCGGACAGCTTACTCTATAAACGAACA
Source organism: Pseudomaricurvus sp. (assembly GCF_965662505.1). NCBI lineage: Bacteria > Pseudomonadati > Pseudomonadota > Gammaproteobacteria > Cellvibrionales > Cellvibrionaceae > Pseudomaricurvus > Pseudomaricurvus sp. The sequence continues at coordinate 4,189 of NZ_CBFIHX010000165.1, forward strand.
AGACGTAAAAACGATCAAATCAAAACAAGCCATTGCGAGCAAAAACTAAAAACGGCAAGCGCACAAACTGACTGCGTCATCTTCCGAAAATACCACAATGAACCTAAATGGGCACAGCGTCACGAATCAATTCCAGGGAATGACGCCTCTTTTCCGGATAAAACATATCCGACACTACCATAATTTCATCCGCCTGAGTCCTCTCGAGCAACTGCTCAATACCAGCGGCTACGGTGTCCTGACTGCCCACAACGCTGCACTCCAGCATTTGAGAGGCCTGCGCCCTCTCCATCGGGCTCCAGTAGTCATCGATATTGTCGATGGGCGGTAACATCAGGTTGCGCTGTCCTCTCACCAGATTGGCAAACGACATCTGCTGAGAAGTGTGCAGCCAGCGAGCCTCTTCATCGGTATCGGCGGCAATCACATTGGCTCCGATCAGCACATAGGGTTCCGACAACTGCGCCGAAGGTTTGAACAACTCACGATATATACGAATCGCATCATCCAGTGCCTGAGGCGCAAAGTGTGAGGCGAAACCATAGGGCAAACCGAGCTCTGCAGCCAATTGCGCCCCAAACAGGCTGGAACCGAGAATCCACAGCGGCACCTGGGTATTCGATCCCGGTACTGCTTCAATTTTCTGACCCGGCTGAACAGGCCCCAGATATCCCTGCAATTCGAGCACGTCCTGAGGAAAGTGGTCGGCGCTGGCGGGGTTGCGCCGCAATGCTCGCAGAGTCATAGGATCTGTACCCGGAGCACGCCCCAAACCCAGCTCAATACGATCGGGGTATAGCGTCGCCAGCGTGCCAAATTGTTCAGCGATAACATAGGGGGCGTGATTGGGCAGCATCACTCCACCGGCACCGACTCTGATGGTATTGGTGGCCGCGGCGATGTGCTGGATTACCAGTGACGTGGCCGCGGTAGTGACGGCGGCCATATTATGATGTTCGGCGACCCAAAAGCGCTGATAGCCCAGCTTTTCAGCGTGCAAGGCCAGATCGCGTGCTTCGTTAAGGGCCGCGCGGCGATCGGAACCCTCCCGCACCCGCCCCAACTCGAGAATGGATAATTGAGTCATACAGCTCCCACAATGGTGTTTAGTGACTAAAGTAAATGTATAAAGGTTAACCTGTATGCATTCTCCCACCCAAGCACATAAAGACCAAATCTACTGACCGGCTGACGGAAAGGCCGCCTACTGAGCCTTGGACTCCCCCTCCATTCCGTTTATATTGTCCTGACACTAAAAGCATTAGGACAATCTCATGCCAGGCACCGAACACACCCTTACCCTGCGATTTCTAGCAGAACCCAGCGACGTCAATTTCGGTGGCAAGGTTCACGGCGGGGCCGCCATGAAATGGATTGACCTGGCCGCATACGGCTGCGCTGCTGCCTGGAGTGGGCAATACTGCATCACGGCGTATGTGGGCGGAATGCGCTTTGTGCGACCAATTCTGGTCGGGAATATGGTCGAGGTGGAGGCTCAGGTAATTTACACCGGCCGTACATCAATGCATCTGGGCATAGAAGTGAGAGCTGGCGACCCTACTTCCGCAGAAAAGCATCTGACCACCCACTGTGTGGCAATCATGGTTGCGGTGGATGACGAAGGCATGCCCAGCCCGATACCCGAATGGAAACCCACCACCGAAAAAGGCATTGAAATGCGAGACTCGGCGATTCGGTTAATGCATATGCGTGAGAAGATCACCAAAGAAATGAGCGCACACCTGACGTAACTGCGTTCAGCAAGGGTCGGTGCAGAACCAGGCGCAGGTGTTGGGGCAGAATAGTGAGTAGCTGTCGTTACGGTACCCTTTGACTCACTCTGAAGTGAGCACAGCTGCAAGCGGGTAAGATCAACTAACGCCCACCCGGTATCTCGCTCTGGCTATGGATTACCGAGTTATTCTGAGGCTT